>NZ_NPKW01000839.1:0-721 GCF_002265885.1 Vibrio sp. 03_296 | reverse complement strand
TTGATCGTGTCCGCAATGAAATCAAGACGGTAGGAACGCCAACCCAAGCAACCGTCGTGGAAGAAGGCGGTGAGCAGGGCGTGTTTAGTCTACTAATGTCGATGAGCAAACGGCCTATCAAAATGCCGTAGACCTAATTTTGAAGAAGCGGGATTACGCTGGCTGCAATTGCCGCGTTTAAGCAGTCCAGAAAGATTTCCCGTATTCCAATTTTCGCCCCTAACTCTCATTATTGGTTAGGGCAGCTTTATTTTGCTCAAAAACAAGATAAAGAAGCGGCGACAAGTTTTGCTGCTGTCGTCTCTTATAAGGATTCAAACAAACGTGCTGATGCCCTAGTGAAACTGGGTGACATCGCTGCACGTAATAACAATCCTGAACAGGCGAAAAAATATTATCAGCAAGCGATAGATGAACACCCAGGCAGCGCCTCTGCCAAAGTGGCAAATACAAAACTGTAAATAGGGAGCGAAGCTCCTTATTTTTTGCTTCTCGCCTGTTGGAAACCATGCGTGCGGCTTTTGCATCTTACATAATCTTAAGGTTACAATACGCGGATTAAAGGAAGTTGCGTAGAGCAAGAGCAATGAGCCACATACTAGATAAAATTGACACCGTTTACCCTTTCCCGCCGAAGCCAATTCCCCTGACTCAGGACGAGAAAGCGGCGTATATCGCCAGCATCAAACAGCTACTTAAAGAGAAAGACGCGGTCTTGATC
>NZ_NPKW01000838.1:0-1268 GCF_002265885.1 Vibrio sp. 03_296 | reverse complement strand
TGGGTTCCATTACGCCATACATCGGTCTATTTGGTACTGTGTGGGGTATCATGCATGCTTTCATCGCGCTTGGCGAAGTGAAGCAAGCAACATTATCAATGGTGGCTCCGGGTATCGCAGAAGCGCTTATTGCGACAGCAATGGGTCTTTTTGCCGCGATTCCTGCGGTTTATGGCTTCAACCGATTTGCTAGCAAAGAGGGCAAATAGAGCACAACTACTCAACGTTTTCGGAAGAGTTCCATAGCATTCTGCACCGTCAGGCGATGGCAGGTAGTCAGTAATGGCCGGGTATCAACCAAAAAAGAGTAAGATGACCGCAGAGATTAACGTCGTGCCCTATATCGACGTTTATGTTAGTACTGTTGAATCATCTTTATGGCAACAGTCCCCGTTTGTTTCTCAGGGCGTTTGACGTTGAGTTGCCAAAACCAGTAACGCTAAACCATGTCGGATTTAGCGGGTGAAGTGACAGCAGCTTTATCATCATTGAGGTCGACAGCGAGGGTAACCTAGRTCTGAGTGTTAACAATGATGAAGTTCAGCGTGGACTCTCTTTAGAAGATGTGATTGTACGTGTGAAAGCCGAACTTTCACTAAAGCCAAATTCTCCCGTGGCAGTGGGTGGTGACGCGGCGACACCTTATGCGGAAGTCGTTTTGTTGCTAGATGAGTTGAGTAAGGCAGGCATCGAGAAAGTCGGCCTATTGACGGATATCAAATAGAACCAGACGCGATCATGAGAGAAAAGAAAAGCAAGCGGAATGATTACGTAGTACCGATAGCAGTATCGTCGGCTCTGCACGTTGTTTTAGTTATCGCGCTTTGTGGGGGCGGACTTTACCATGTCTAAACCACAGGCCGAGTGGGACAGATGGTTCAGGCAGTTGATCATTGACCCTAAACTTAGTAAAACAGCAAGCCAATCCAAATTCCGTCAGCAGCGACGAATCGGCAGCAAAAAAGAGCAAGAAAGATTAGATAAACTGCGTCGTGAAGCAGAGCAACTGGAGAAGAATCGCAAAGCGGAAGAAGAGCAGCTGCGCAAGTTAAAAGCACAACAAGCGCGTGATGCCAAAGCGGCGCGAGAAGCCGAAGAAGTACGTAAACAAAAAGAACAAGAAAAGAGAATCGCTGAAGAAAAAGCGCGCAAAGAGAAAGAGCGTGTTGCAAAGCTTGAAGCTGAGCGAAAAACAAAAGAAGAAGCGATTAAAAAAGCGGAACAAGAACGTTTAGCGAAAGAAGCGGCTATCGCAAAAGCAGAGCAGA
>NZ_NPKW01000837.1:0-1630 GCF_002265885.1 Vibrio sp. 03_296 | reverse complement strand
CTATCATCAATCGGTATTTTAAAGAACAAAGCTGTTACAGTTTGATGGTACTCAGACTGATATTCTTTAGAGTCTTTTTGCTTGCTCTGCATCCTTTCTATCACGGGTGCTCTCGKCTTTTAGTTTCTATTTGAAACTTCCAGTTTATCAACCTTTTCAGTCAAGCTCGCTACATCATCTGCACTATGGTTGTTGTTAGACTAGCCCCTCTATCACTTTCACTATATCAGGGTGATGACGGAGAGCACCAACAGATAGTCCCGCTTCCTTTTCGACATTTGACTTGTTTAGTTTTACAACAGCTTTCTTTCTCAAGTCTTTATGCGTGTAGGTTYGCTCTTTAATTCTAGAGATTGCATCGAGCAGTGCTTTACGAGAAGCATCCTTATTACGTGCCTATACTTACCTCTATATGTTTTGTACTGGGATCAACTGAACAACATCATCAGGTATCTCAAAGGCTTCAAATGGGAATGTGTAAATCAGACATAATTTTTTTCTGCTAGAGCGTTATATCCATCACAAACTTCGAAGCTGAGCTACCATTWMGCTCCCTGATGCCTGCAAAGTTAATAGATTTCTCATTGCTGTCATTCGTATAGATTCCGCTTCACTTGCATCTTCAATAACTATCCCAGCCACAATCAGTACATTCTGAAAGATCAATAGCTGCTCTCATTGCGCACTGCCTCTTGTACAGTACATCCTTTCCAATTGCATGGACATGTACCTTGCCAGTTCTTATTTCCTCTTTCCAAAATCTAAACGAAAGTTTCTGTTATTGATTCCTTCTTCAAAAAAGTTGGCATTCTCAATAACTTCCTTCAAAAGATTTTTACCGAAGCCTCCTTGCCAAGCGCTCTTGTTGCTACTTGTTATTAGGTTGCGAGACATTACTTAGCTGAGCGCACCTTCTCTCTCTTCTTTAATTCACCAAAATCTTCTTCAATGATGTTGCGCAATTTCTTGCGTACCAACGTGTCATCGCGATAGATATATGACCTAATTGCTGCTTTAGCTGCGGGAAATCCATTAACTCCAGGCCAATCAGGTAGTACGCAAAACTTCTTCGACATTGGTGGTTTGTATAAGGAAAGCTATCACCAACTTCAGGAAGTCTGCTATGTTCTGGATTAGATGCCCTGAGGCGTCTAATCATGAGAGTTCAAAACAAATGTATCTTTATATACACGCTTTATGGTCTCCTTAATTGTTTGCCCTAATCCGACCTTTTCAATGGGTCTTGGGTGATACACTTCTGTTAAGGCAGCAAAGAAGATACTGTTGGAACCTTCCTTAAAGTCGCTTAACCGATAAGGTCGATGGATAGCGTTGAGAACATGAAAAGCCCGAAAGCCTGTCCGATTTGTTATAAAGACGTCATTCAGAGGTCTGTGAATCTAGAGTCAACTTTCCTGCTTGTTCGTAAGCGCATAATGGTATTTATTCCTATTTTTATATGATCCTGAGCACCATATACGGGAGAAATTCCATAAAGCTCACCAATTCTCATACCACTTAACGCCATAACTAGAAATGCTGCATTGGCATGAAGATTACGAATATAATCTAAAAATTCAGATCTATTTGAAATGCTCTTAGATCCAATTTTTACCACAAAGTCACTCCA
>NZ_NPKW01000836.1:0-1008 GCF_002265885.1 Vibrio sp. 03_296 | reverse complement strand
CAGTGGTTTCGGTTGTTGTGTTTGAGTTTAGTGGTAGTGCGCTTGCCCGCCCCTTAGGCGGGGCGTTATGGGGCTTCATTCAAGTACAAAATTCTAAAGAGGTGGCTAGTGAGATTACACGAAATTAAGATCGACAATTTTCGAAAATTAAAAGGTTGTACGATTGGTTTTAGAGATTCGAATTTTTTAATTGGCGCAAATAATGCGGGTAAATCTAGTGTTTTTGCAGCAATTCAACTTCTGCATAGTGCAAAGAATGCACAGAGAGAAGATTATCGAAAACATATATGAAAAGATGATTGTATGAATATGCTGAAGAAATTGAAATGGTTGCGGAATACCACAATTTGCCGGAAGAGGCTAAAGAGTGGGTTGGTTTTAAAGGCCGAATTATTAAAGTTGAGGCTCCTTTACCAGATGAAACTGAAAACAGCATAGTTTACAAAAAAGTTTGGTCATATCACACAGTCAAAGCCAAAAKTTTACATGCTTGAATATCCTRAGGCACCTAAAGACCAGTTTGTTGGTGCAACACAAGTGTCAGAATTAGTAGGTGACGATTTCACAGGTCAGAATTTTTGAAAGAATTTTTGGTGAAGGTAATTTTCGAAAAACCTCACTATTAAAGCAATTAAAGAAAAACTCGAAGATTTAACTGAATATTGGGAAATTCAAGAAGATCAAGAACCACAGTGGGTTGAAAATCCGGGTGGCATTCCTGGTAATGTACTTTCTAAATTACCTCGTATAGTTATTGTGCCTGCTGAATCATGTGTATCTGAATTAACCTCAAGCAATGGAGCATTACAGTCTCTTAGTGAGTTATTTATGACAAGTGCGATCTCAGTCAGAAAACTATGAACAAGCACAGCATTTTCTAAACCAATTAGCATCAGAACTAAATCCAAGTGATACAGGCACTGACTTTGGTAAGTTAATTCAAGAACTAAATGGTATGGTTCGACAACTTGTTTCCAGATTCATCTGTTCATGTTTCTGCCGCATTAG
>NZ_NPKW01000835.1:0-515 GCF_002265885.1 Vibrio sp. 03_296 | reverse complement strand
TTCTGGCTATTACAAGTGCATGAATGGTCTATCGAGAGAAAGTTTACGCAGGTTTAACGAGGTATATCGAGAACTAACTGAGAAGGAACTTTTACTTAATCTAACACATGCACTCTTTGTAAGAGCTGAGCAATACTATACTTGGTTCTTAGAAAAGAACAAGTGTTTTTAACAAAAAATGAAATCGTTTCTTTTTCTATCTCCTAGCTAGGTAAAGAAAATTCTTGATTTGTTCTCTTACCAAGTTGTTCTCTCCCATTTTTCAACTATGACTCTCATTCATTACAAGTCGATAAAATTGTAATTTAAAAACAATCACATAAAACCATGTGCATAGATATAATTCGTAGAAATAACCTTCTATGTTGACGAGATAACCCATCAATTGTTCATTCTTTCCACATGTTGAACAATTAATCCACGAAAAACTCTGTTAAAGGGTATACGAAATCAAGACATTCGCCACATTAACTTGCTGCTAACCAGGCGATAACATAGACTCTTTTCACTGTACT
>NZ_NPKW01000834.1:0-376 GCF_002265885.1 Vibrio sp. 03_296 | reverse complement strand
CGAGGGATTAGGTGAGAGGGACGAAGGGCGAGTAGGGAGGGCGAGTAGGGAGGGGCGAGTAGGGAGGGGCGAGTCTAGAGGAACTAGAAGGCGAGTCTCGTGTTAAGACATTATCCCCTCAGCTAAGCGACTTAAGCTGAGGGGCATGCAGGTTTAAGTTGGCGCACGACCAAACGAGTTAGATGTCGGTGTTGGCGATGCTGTTGACCAGCTTTTCCCGCTCCGACAGAGAGAGATGGATAACATTGCTGTAGGTGCGCTGCATGACGCGAATATCATTTTCTAGCAGACTGAAGTAGAGTTTTTTGCCGCCTCTTTGTTTTTGCTCTCAAGCACCAGATCGAGGATCTCAATCCGGCGTTGGCAAGATTTAATG
>NZ_NPKW01000833.1:0-1171 GCF_002265885.1 Vibrio sp. 03_296 | reverse complement strand
AGACAACGCTGTGATTGAGCCAATGAGGCGTTTAAACACAGCGCCTTATGGATCAATAGCGGGCACTTGAGTTATGTAGGAAAAGCATCCGGTGAATCAGTGTTTATCTGGAGAACAAAACGGTATTGAGTGGTCGTTGTTTGTTGAGATCAAGTTTTTTGCTTTGCACCATGAACATGTTCAGCGCAGGCGAGCGCATCGCTGGCGGCGGAGTGGGCATGGTAASTCGGGTAAGTGATAACAACGTCGTAAATCATCAAGTTGAAAACTGCTGCGTTGGCCGCTTTTCCCTGCGTAGCTAAAGCGTTTTCATTTGCAACGTATCCACAAAGTGGCAAGGCAATTTGGCAAGCTGAAAATGTTGTTGAGCAAAAGCTTGGAGAAAACCTTGTTCAATGATTGCGACTGTTGCGCAAGCAACACTTTTACCTTGTGCTCGTTCCAGTAAACGCATCATCCCTTGCTCTAGTGAGCAACCTTGCTCCAGCGTCTGTGGTGTTATGCCATTAATGCGCGCGGACTCGGCTTTAATGTACGCGCCATGGTTGAGCAAGATCTCTTCTGTGCTTGAGAGGTTAATGCCTTCGAGCGTCAAACACCATGCGCATGGAGAGGATTTATCGTGTTTCGCATCAAGCCCTGTGGTCTCAAAATCTAAAGCAAGAAACGAGACTTGATGAAGTGGCGTCACTTCTGCAATGTAGCGGCGTGTTCAAATAGTTTTGCAGTGCTTCGGGCCATGCCGATTCAACGAGGATCTGTTGGCGTATTTGTTCTTGGCTGGGCATGGTGTTCCAGCGTTTGAGCCATGTTTTTATCATCGTTTTAGCCTTTAATAAACTTCAGTTTGGCGACATCTTGCATCTCGCTGATGATCTTAAAGGCATCTTTTAGGTGCTTGCGTTCAAAGCTGCTGAACTCATCTGGGGAGATATGATTGTCCGGTGTTTCCCCGCCAAATCGCATTGAGCTGATGGCGAAGCGCACCTGCGTAATGAAACGATAAGCGCCAATGATGTGTCGCAACTGCCCTTTGAGAGCGTGCCATGTTCGGCGGCAAAGCGGAATCGTTCTTCTGTTCCGGTTAACGAGCCGCCAGCGGATAAGCTGAAAATTCGCGCCAGATCGATGATCAAATTCAGCGCGTATTTTTGATGTTGAGTGTGTTGCT
>NZ_NPKW01000832.1:0-547 GCF_002265885.1 Vibrio sp. 03_296 | reverse complement strand
TGTGTATCCATTAGTAAGAAGGGTCTTGCACCCAATGGAATAGTGCCTGCAATACTGCCAAGCTTGCTGAGGGAAATCCCAAATATCCTCATGCATATTGAGCCCATGTTTTGGCGAATTGCCAAGCATCGACACCTAAACCAAGCTCTTGAATTTTCGTTACGATGGAAGCGCCTTTGAGCGGCGAGCCAATGGCCACCACATGTGAGATCTGCTGAAGGGCAGGGCGACGAGAGGCAAGATAATGTTTAATCATCAAGCCTCCCAAGCTATGGCCAACTAGCACATTCCCCGTCGTAGTGCTGAGCGCTTTGTCTATGGATTGAAAAACTTTTTCTTCATCAATATTGACTGTGTTGTAGGTGAGCGTTTGTGTTTGATAACCCTAATTTTTTTAGGCGCAAGCTGAGAGGCTGCATCACTAAGCCATGCATATATAAACCGTGCAAAATAATGATTTTCATTGCTTTACTCTCCATCCCTTATTCCCTCGCTACCGGTAATACCAAGCGACTTGGGGCGACCTAATGTTTAGATTATCTCATGA
>NZ_NPKW01000831.1:0-1244 GCF_002265885.1 Vibrio sp. 03_296 | reverse complement strand
CCTATATCGATGGATTAGCGCTACTCGATCTCCCAACCGATCGCGTTCCCCAGTTGCCGGAAATTAATCAAGTGCTTGCAGAGAGTACGGGTTGGAGTGTGGAGCCAGTCCCTGCTTTGATCAATTTCGACCGTTTTTTAATTCTGTTGGCTAACAAAAGTTTCCAGTCGCGACGTTTTTACGAACCAGAGAAGAATTTGATTATTTGCAAGAGCCCGATTTTTTCATGAAATCTTTGGTCACTGTGCGATGTTGACGAATCCTGATTTGCCGCTTTTACGGAAACCTATGGCAAATTAGGCGAGCAGGCGACACCTAAGCAAAGAGCCTACCTCGCTCGTCTCTATTGGTTTACGGTCGAATTTGGTCTATTGAGAGAAGAGGGAGAGTTGAGGATTTATGGTGGCGGTGTTCTCTCATCTCCAGGTGAAACCGTGTATGCGCTGGAAGATGAACGCCCAGAACGAGCAAAGTTTGATATCCAAACGGTGCTTAGAACATCCCTATAGAATCGTATCATGCAACCCAGTAATTTTGTACTGGATGAAATTACGCTCTTTTCAAATTGAGCAAAAATTGATTTAATGAAAGAAGTCGAGTTTGCAATGAGTGCGGGCTTGCTTCCACCGCTGTTTGAACCAAAGGAAACTGTAGATGCTTGATGAGTTAAAATGCGAAGCTTGTAGTATCGACGCGATAGCGTTAACGACACAACAACAGCAAGAATTACTGCTAGAGTTGGAAGGTGGCACCTGATGGAAAGAGAAGGTATTCTCAACTTGAAAAAGTGTATAAATTAAAACTTTATGCAGGCTTGGACAGTTCAGTAATCAGGTTGCTGAGCTCGCTGAACAAGAGTTCCACCGAATCCTTCCATTTTACTTGAGTGGGTAAGTAACGGTGACATGGTGGAGCCATTCTATTAAAGGCTTACACAAGAATGATTTTATCTGCGCCGCGAAATGTGATCAGATCATTCGTTAACTGGTTGTTGATTTGAGGGTAACGTTTGTGTCCCAACCCTCACCAGCTTGATAGAGTATCCCTTCTCAGTAATCACAAGTCGTGTGACTACTTTTCTCTATCAAGCTATTTTTTAGGGTAATCGTGCCAAACAATTGCTCTAACTCTTCCAAATTCATAGGCTTTGCAGTGAGGTAGCCTTGGATGTAATCACAATGGAATGTTTTGAGAATTTTTAACTGTTCAAGTGTTTCAACACCTTCTGCTACCACTGAAAGATC
>NZ_NPKW01000830.1:0-2973 GCF_002265885.1 Vibrio sp. 03_296 | reverse complement strand
TATGGACAGCAAGACGAAGAGATGAGATCGTGTGACATCATTTGGTTTGTTTCAAGGTGAGAAAATCGGCCAATCAGCTAAGAGTGCTTATCACCAAGCACTGACAAATTACTATTCATCCTATGTTGAATCGGTACTTCTCAGTGAAATGAAGAACAATGAACAACACCGAGAATATCTGTACGAAACACTCAAAACATATTTGATGCTCTTCAACGATGACAAATTTGAGCGTGAACATGTTCTTGGTTGGTTCAATTATTTCTTTGAAAGGCAGTATCCCGGCGAACTGAATCAAGAGTTAAGAGAGCAACTCTACGCTCATACCGAAAACTTTTTGTCGACAGGCAGACAGAGGCTTATATATCAACACGATCAGTAACCGCAGCCAGATGTTCTAACAGAAATGTTCGGTTGTCGGAAAGGGCCTACCAGAGAATGAAACTCCAGTTCCTTAAAAGTCATGTGCCTTCAATTCCGTTTAACGGACGTTCTAGGGGCAAGAGGAGTTGAGCAATTTGAGCGAAAAAGTGGTAAGCCATTGTCCATGGGATTTCCGGTTTCTACACGTACAACGGTTTCCATAGCATCTTCCAATTACAACTGGGTCGTATGGTAAAGCCTTGATGGAAGAAACTGGTGTATGGGATGAGATTGACGCGCAGAACATCGACCATGATCTCGCTTTGCAAGGCGTGAGAGAGCGCTACTATCGTGACTATGTCTATGAATGGAAGACGCTGCTCAATGACATCCAACTCAAAGCGGCACCAAGTTTGAAATTGAGTTTAGAACAGAGTATGGCATTAGCGGGCTCTGAGCGACCAATTGAATCGCTGCTTAAAGCGGTACAAAAAGAGGTGGCATTAACGAAAGTTTCGCTAAGCAACACAGAAAAGCGCCGCTGAAGTCGCTGGTAAAGTCGCCAAAGTAAAATTTTCAAATACGGCGGACAAACTTGATTTGTATCGTCCGGAAGAGGGGAGTTCGTTTGATATTGCGCTTCCCGGGAAAGAAGTGGAAGCCGAGTTTGACGATCTTGTCAGGATGACAGACCAAGACTTCGACGATATTCACCTCGCATTGAGCGGTTTAAAAAGTTATTTGGCCGATCTCTCTAGCTCAGGAAACAATCAGAAAGTCGCCTACAAGAGTATCTTAAATGGCACTGTGACAGGAGAAGTTGCCGCGTCAATTGAACATGCTAACAGCTTTACCGCTCCGTTCAACAACTGGCTAGGCGAACTTTCCGAGGAATCGGTCGAAGTTGGCGGAAAAAGGATCGCGATCTCACCTTAACACGCTATGGGTTAACAAGGTTCTTAAACCTTATGAGCGCAGCATCAAAGGCAGGTATCCGTTTGAGCCAAGAGCGAAAACAGAAGTGACGTTAAAGGACTTCAGTCGATTCTTTGGCTACGGCGGAACACTTGATGCGTTCTTTGTCGAGTACTTGGAACCGTTTGTCGATACGTCGAGAAGCGCGTGGCGCTTCGAGAGGAAATCGGTGTTAGTCAAGAAACACTCGCCGTATTCCAACGAGCAGATCGCATCCGACAGTCATTTTTTGAACTCGACAATACACTAAAAGTCGAATTTTGCAATGAAACCGATATACCTAGACCAACATATAACCAGCTTTGTACTGGAAGTTGGGGGGCAGAATCTTGCATACCGACATGGCAGCAGAGTAAAAATACTGTCTTGGCCAGCGAAGCGTTCAGCAACAAGAGTGGTTTTCACACCACCCGATTCGATTCGTGAAATTGCTTATACCTATGAAGGTGAATGGGGCTATTTTTAAGTTGCTTGATCAATCTTGAAAGCAAGGCCGACAATCTCGCAAAGACAACATCGTCATGATTGATTTGAAAGGCAACAAAGTTCAACTGGAGTTGATTCCTAAAAGTACGATGAACCCATTTTGGTCGAGTGATATGGAGAGTTTCCGATGTCCGCAAACGCTATAACACCAAGCTGGGGCTTTATAGCAAATTCCTGCAARGGGATTTTATCAAGCAAGACTTGCCAAACCTTTTGCGGATCTTTTCCACGATTGGCAGCAGGCGATTATCGCCGTTAGCAAAGAACAGCTACAGGAAACATGGCAAAGCCATTTTCTAAACGCCCCAATTTGGCATTTCGCATTGGACAGTGGTGTTACCAATGACGCCACGATCATCGGAACGATGATTCCTAGCGTCGATGCCGCTGGACGGTACTTCTTCTTTACATTAGCCAGGCCCGTTCTTGGTGATGCCGTGAGCTATTGGAGCCGTCGAGATTGGGCCAACGAATCGCAAGAGCTGGCGTTAACCGTGCTGGACGATCATTTTACCTTCGACGTTTGGCGTCAGAATCTACAGTCCGGTACAGAGTTAATTAACGCTATTTCGGCAGAAACGTTACCGGTTTCCCAAAAGAAACTGAGTGGGGAAAACCTCTTTATTAAGGAACATACAGAAACCAATGTGATGAGTTTGCTACTCTCATGTTGTTCGACTAGGCATTCCCTAAGCCGTGCTACTGGTGGACGGATGGTAATGATGCCATCGAGCCGATGATGCTCGTCATGGATGGTTTACCACAAATTGGCAAATTTGCCGCAATGTTGGATGGACAATGGCAGAAATGGAATTGGTAACGGTGATCGAATGAGTTGGAGTTCTTACTATTTTCCAAGACACACGCAGGTAAAGTCCGCCCTTACAACGAGGATGCGTTGTTGGATATGACCGCAAGGCGTGTATGGGTTGTTGCCGATGGCATGGGGGGCACTCAGCCGGTGATGTTGCGAGCCAAATGCTTGTCGATCGCATTGAAGATTGTCTCGACACTGCCGGATTTTGGTATCGATGAATTGCGTCAGATGATCGACGTGGCCAATAGGGAAATTTTCCAGTACGCCCAAGTCCACCTAGATGGCAAAACCATGGGTTCAACTGTTGTGCTGTTGTTCTTACAGGAAGGTTA
>NZ_NPKW01000083.1:0-13870 GCF_002265885.1 Vibrio sp. 03_296 | reverse complement strand
GAGGTCTAGCCAATGTGCAAATGCAATGTTTGGTTGGCAGCGGCAGCCCAAAACATCAAGAAGATAGCGTTGGTGGTGAACTATCTACGAAAAATGGGCTTAAATATGGCAGAAATAAGGCAGATACTTGCTTCTGTATACCCATGTAATGAATGGAAACTTCTGCGCACGATATAACAAAAAATATCACGATCGCGACCTACGGTCGCTTCCAAAAAAGAACCCCACTTAAAAAGCGGGGGTCGTCATCAATCTGAAGCACCTCAAATGAGGTGCTTTTTCGCATGGTTCGCAATAGAAATTGGTGCATAGAGCTCCAACCACTTGCATTTTCAGCGCATTTTTACAGAAATTAGATGCGAATAGGCGACGAACCTTTTATCCTTACACAGTTTTTTAAAGGAAGTTGAATATGATCATCAAACCTAAAATTCGTGGATTTATCTGTACTACAACGCACCCAGTGGGTTGTGAAGCTAATGTAAAAGAACAAATTGCTTACACCAAAGCACAAGGCCCTATCAAAAACGCACCAAAACGCGTACTTGTTGTGGGTGCATCCAGTGGCTACGGCTTATCTTCTCGTATTGCAGCTGCTTTCGGTGGTGGTGCTGCCACTATCGGTGTTTTCTTCGAAAAAGAAGGCTCAGAGAAGAAACCAGGCACCGCAGGTTTTTACAATGCAGCGGCATTTGAGAAACTGGCTCGTGAAGAAGGTTTGTACGCAAAAAGCTTAAACGGCGATGCGTTTTCTAACGAAGCAAAACAAAAAACAATCGACCTAATCAAAGAAGATTTGGGTCAAGTGGATATGGTTGTTTACTCTTTGGCTTCGCCTGTTCGTAAGTTACCAGAAACGGGCGAACTTATTCGCTCGGCGCTAAAACCTATTGGCCAAACTTACACCTCAACGGCGGTTGATACCAACAAAGACATCATTATTGAAGCCAGTGTGGAACCTGCAACCGAGCAGGAAATCCAAGACACGGTAACGGTTATGGGTGGTGAAGATTGGGAACTTTGGATCAATGCGCTAGCAGAAGCGGGTGTGCTGGCAGAAGGTTGCAAAACCGTTGCTTACAGCTACATTGGTACTGAATTAACCTGGCCTATCTACTGGGATGGTGCGCTGGGTAAAGCGAAGATGGATCTCGATCGTGCAGCGTCTGCACTGAACGAGAAACTCTCTGCAACTGGCGGTAGTGCAAATGTTGCAGTGCTTAAATCTGTTGTGACTCAAGCAAGTTCAGCGATTCCAGTGATGCCTCTGTATATCGCGATGGTCTTCAAAAAGATGCGTGAAGAAGGCGTTCACGAAGGTTGTATGGAACAGATCTACCGCATGTTTAGCCAGCGTCTGTATAAAGAAGATGGCAGTGCAGCAGAAGTGGATGAGAAGAACCGTCTTCGTCTTGACGATTGGGAATTGCGCGATGATATTCAAGAGCATTGCCGCAACCTATGGCCACAAATCACCACTGAGAATCTAAAAGAGCTGACTGACTACGTTGAGTACAAAGAAGAGTTCTTGAAGCTATTTGGTTTCGGTATTGATGGCGTAGATTACGAAGCAGACGTTAACCCAGACGTTGCAACGGATTTTATTGCTATCTAGTTTCTATTCCGTAGCACAGCACCAAACAGGGTTGTGCTACTCTCAACGAAACAGAAAAATAGAATAAAAAAGGCGCTTGTAAGCGCCTTTTTTGTATCCAAAGAGTGTGTTTGGTTAGCTGAGTATGATCAAAATGGTGCCCGCTAAGGTCATTAAGATATTGGCAATTGCGTAAGTGCCGGCATAACCTAATGCTGGAATTGTTGATTTGGCGTACTCGTTAACAATGTCCATTGCGGGTGCGCATGTCCTGGCACCGATGATTGCTCCAAATAGCAGGGCTCGGTTCATTTTCAGTACATAAGCCCCAACCAAATAAGCGAAAAAGACCGGAACGACGCTGACTAAAAACGCGATGCCAATGATCTGCGGACCCACTTGTGTCAGATGCTCCGCCATTTTTCCACCTGCACTTAAACCGATGCCGACCATGAAGATCATCAGCCCTAAATCTTTGACCATGTTGAGTGCCCCTTGAGGTACATAACCAAAGGTTGGGTGGTTCGCTCGTAAGAAACCTAAGGTAATACCTGAAAGTAGTAGGCCGACAGCGTTGCCCAAGCTAAAAGAAACTTGGCCAAATGTCATGGTAACCAAACCGAACATAATGCCTAAGATAAAGAAACTACAGAAGGCGAGTAGGTCTGCGATTTGACTGTGAATCGAGATAAAGCCGATTCGTTCTGCAAGGCCATGCACACGGCTCTTTTCACCACTGACCTGCAAAATATCACCTTTCGCAAGGACAATATCGAGGTCCATAGGCATCTCAATTTGTGCGCGGATGACTCGGTTTAGGAAACAGCCGTACTCAGAGAGATGGAGCTCTGACAGTCGTTTGCCGGCGATAGCATCACTTTTAACGACTATTTGCTCTTCAACAATACGAAGGTCAAGAAGGTTTCGGTCAAACACTTCCTTGCCGTTACGAAAGCTTGGATCGAGACGAGCGTGGCTGTCGGGAAAACCTACCAGCGCAATTTCATCACCTTCTTGCAAAATAGCATCGCCATCAGGGTGGGCGAGGATACCATGGCGTCGAATCCTCTCGATATAACAGCCGGTTTGACGATAAATGCCCAGTTCGCGCAGGTTTTTACCATCAGTCCAGTTGATCAGCTCTGGACCCACTCGGTAAGCTCGAATAATCGGTAGGTAAACCTTACGTTGCCCTGAGCCTCCCAATCCACGCTCTTGAGCAATTTGCTGCGCTGAATCAGAGAGGTTTTGCTTTTGCAATCTTGGTAGCAATTTAGCGAACATAATCATGCTAATAAGACCAACAAGGTAAGCCATGGCGTAGCCGACAGACAAGTTTTCTAAAACCATTGAAAACTCCATGTTTCTCGGTATGGTTGCCAATCCTGAGTTGAGCGCATCTTGTGCGCCTACCAAGACTGGAGTCGCCGTTAAGGCGCCTGCCATCATCCCCGCAGAGAGACCAAAATCGAGGCCCATATAGTGGCTAGCAAAATAAGAAATAGACACCGCTGTCACCAACACCACCATACTCAGTGTGAAGTAGTGTTTTCCATCGCGGAAGAAAATACCAAAAAAGTTCGGGCCGGCCTCAATGCCAACACAGTAAATGAACAGCATAAAGCCAATGGTGAGCGCTTCTGCATTAAACGAGAAGCCCAAGTGCCCCATGATGAGTGAAGTAATTAAGACACCAATTGAATTTCCTAATTGCATGTTTGCAATACGGACTTTTCCAAAGGCAAGACCAATAGCCAATACAACAAAAATCAGCAGTATTGGATTTTGTTGAAGAAGAAGTACGACGTCTATGTTCACGTTGTCGCTCAAAAGTTTGGTTCAGGAACAGGGTTAAACTCGGATTGTAACGAAATATCAATAAAAGATAAGTGAAATTTTTTAAGTTCTGTAATTAGTTATGTTGTTTTGAACCAGAGACAACAAAAAGTGATAAAAAACCCGCTTGGAAGCGGGTTTTTTAGATTCGATTAATCGAACAGACCAAGATGCTCTTTTGCGTAAGCTTCGAAGTCGTCACAACCACCGATGTGCTGTTGATCGATGAAGATTTGTGGCACCGTTTCAACTGGTTTGCCAACGGTTTTTTCTAGGTCAGCTTTAGAAATGCCTTCCGCTTGAATGTCAACGTAACGGTAGTTGAAATCGTCGCGCTTTGCTTTAAGAGTTTCTGCGTGTTCTTTTGCACGAACACAATAAGGGCATGCCGGACGACCAAAAATTACTACGAACATGTTCTTTCTCCTTTATTTTGATACCGCAACTATGCCCGATCCGTAAGCGGAAATAAAGAGACAAATGCCTGTTGCTTCGATAGGAAAAAACTATTGAATAAGAGTTAAACAGTTTTCCCAATCTACAGTGTGAGGCTGGCTATAAAGTCTTATAAAAATCAAGGTTATTGGCAACAAATTGCACTTGGTCAATTTTTTTACGTACAAAGATAGGCAAAGTGAAACGACACGTAAGATTTTACTCGTAGTTTCTACTATTAAGAGGCAATGCAGTATGTTCCAGTTTATGACCGCAACACGAATTATTTTTGGTGAAGGCGCGTTACAGTCCTCACTCTCTATCCTCAGTCAGTTTGGTTACAGCGCTTTATTGGTCACAGGAAAAGATCTTGCAAGGGCGATGCCTATTATTGGCTATTTCAAATCACAGAATATTCGCTATCAGCATGTTGCGATCAGCGGTGAACCTAATATTACCATGGTGGAGGAAACGGCCATCATAGGTAGAAAGTTCAAGCCGGACATGGTTGTCGCTATTGGTGGCGGAAGTGTCATTGATATGGGAAAAGCGCTGGCTGCGATCATTCCCAATCAAGGTGATGTGTACGACTATGTTGAAGTGGTGGGCAGAAATGTGCCCTTAAAAACACAACCCATACATTTTATTGCCATTCCAACGACGGCCAGCACTGGCTCGGAAGTGACGCGAAATGCGGTATTAAAATCGGGCCAAGATAAAGTGAAAGTGAGCCTGCGCAGTCCAGATATGCTTGCCGATGTGGCGATAGTCGACCCGACACTCACCTATGGTACAGATGCCTATACATCCGGTCGTGGCGCGATGGATGCCTTTACCCATTTAATGGAAGCCTATGTCTGTGGTGAGCCGAATCCGCTCACGGATATGATATGTGAAGAAGGGCTACGACGACTAAGCCACTCTATCATTCCGGGTTGCTTACAAGATGATTACAAAGCGCGCTCAGATTTGGCATTTTCCGCAATGCTCGGTGGAATGGCGATCACCAATGCTAAATTAGGTGCAGCTCATGGTTTAGCTTCAGCCCTTGGTGGAAAGCTGGATGCACCACACAGTGTCATCACTGCGCAGCTAGCGCCACATGTGATGAACGAAAACATTATGGCGGCGCGAGAAGCGGGCAGAGCCGATGTGCTTTCTCGTTATAAGTCTTTGGCTCGATTTGTGACAAAAAGCGGTGAAGCGAGCGAGTTAGATGGCGTGGAATGGGTTAAAGGTGTCTTGGATAAGTTGCAACTTCCTGAGCTGAGTCAGTTCGGTGTCTGCTCGACATCGTTTGATGCGGTCGCGGAAGATGCCTTGCGCTCAGTTGCGATTAAAGGAAACCCGTTACCACTGACCAAAGCGAGGTTGATCTATATATTGGAGCAAGTTTGTCAGTGCCGTTTGCGTTCTGAACAAACCCAGCCAGAAGCCACTGGATGCGCACAGTTTATCGAGAGTGAAGATTACCATCTCGCAATGGGTAATGAGATAAAATCACGGAGCCGTCTGGCTCCGTGATTCGTATTGAGAGTATCGCTTTCAACTAGAATTGGCTTGCGATTAGAAATGCGTAAGTTTGTCGTATCGGCTGTCTTTCAACGCTTCTTTGACACGCTTGAGGTTTTCTCTAAAACCGGTTCCTCGGCGTAAAGTAAAGCCCGTCGCGAGGACATCGATGACGGTCATTTGAACCACACGACTCGCCATTGGCATATACACGTCGGTATCTTCTGGTACGTCGAGAGAGATGGCTAATGAGGCCGCTTTTTCCAAAGGTGAATCTTTTGCGGTCACCGCGATGACAGTTGCGCCATTCTCTCGAGCAAGATTTGCAATCTCCACCAAGCTCTTCGTGCGGCCTGTATGTGAGATGAGAACAAATACGTCATTGTCACTGCAGTTAATGCAACTCATGCGTTGCATCACAACATCTTCAAAACAGGTAATCGGAATATTAAATCGAATAAACTTGTTTTGCGCGTCTTTCGCCACGGCAGAAGAGGCACCTAATCCAAAGAAAGAGATGCGTTTTGCTTGAGTTAGCAAATCCACGGCACGATTCACTTGCATAGGATCTAAGCTATTTTTAGCAACATCCAAACACGCCATGGTCGATTCAAAAATCTTATGCGTGTAGGCATCAGGGCCATCGTCTTCTTCGACGTTACGGTTTACATAAGGGGTACCATTCGCCAGACTCTGTGCTAAGTGCAGTTTAAAGTCAGGGAAACCTTTCGTATCCAAGCGACGGCAAAAACGGTTAACCGTAGGCTCACTGACATCGGCCATTTTAGCCAATGTAGCAATGCTAGAGTGAATAGCTGTTTGTGGAGACGCCATGATTACTTCGGCAACCTTGCGTTCAGATTTACTGAAATTCTCCAGATTTTTTTGAATTTTTTCTAATGTGTTCATAGTGTTCACGAGGGCATAGAGAACAACTCGCTGATTTTATCATTGGGCAACGACTGCTCTTGGGCAAAGTGCATACCTCAATTGATAAACGGCTATCAGCGCCATGAAATGAGTATAAACCTATTACTCAATGGGTCTAAACCAAATAGCCATACTATTTGGTGAGAATTTGACAAGCCTCAAACAAAATTTTGTTTAAACTACAAAACTGAATGTTCAAGCGCGTAATTGCTCTTAGTCTGGCATAATATTGACGTTGAAGTTACAGCAAAACGAAAGAAAATTTCATTTTGCTGCTACTTGTTTGGACTCAGTTCAACTGAGTGCTGGTTAGAATCCCATCAGCCAACCTGTTGATTTTTGCCAACAGATCTGGTGCTTGATGAACAATGATATTTCTTTGTTCTTCCAACACTGATTCAAGGATGTCAAAGCCGGTCAGTGGGTTTGCCAACACAACGCGGAGTACAATCGTGTTCATGCGAGACCACTGTGCGGGATTAAGGCGTGTACGCGATACAAATGAGCGACCTGTCTCGCGTTGGCGTTTTTGAGTGAACTTGGTCAGCTCATTCAGTAACTCGTTGAGTTCTAATTGCTGTTTTGCGTTGGCGGCAGCCAAGGCTTGTTTCACTCGTGCTGGGATATAGCGATAAGTGAGCAGACAAAGCTCAGGTTCAGAGATGAGTTCAAAATCATCCTGTTGTTTGATCAAATCAGCAAAGTATTTTGCTTTTTCAATACTTTGATTGATGAGCAGTTCGTAACCAGGGCGGCTGATGATATGCATGCTGGCATAAACCAACATTGCCATGCCTGAACGAGAGCCTTCTAGTGTGTGACTACCTAAGTCTTTAGACCCTTTTCGCAGAATATATTGAGCGTGATGCTCGATCGATTTCATGGCGTTAGGATCTTTGAATAGCACCATGCCTGCGCCCATTGGGATATACAGCTGCTTATGTGCATCAATCGTCACAGAGTCGGCAAGCTCAACACCATCGAGTAGGCAGCGATACTTGTTTGACATTAATGTTGCGCCGCCCCAAGCCGCGTCAACATGGAAATGACAGCCATATTTTTGGCAAATTTTTGCCATTTCTGCCAATGGGTCGACGCTACCCGTTTCCGTTGTTCCTGCTACACCGATGACGGCAAATGCTTTGATGTTTTGCGCTTGTAACTCTTTAATTTTCGCTTCGAGTGCATCGGGGCAAACACGATTGTTTTCGTCGGTTTTGATGGCAACCAAACCTGCTTGGCCAATACCTAGGACATCCGCGGCTTTTTTCAGGGAGTAATGACCGCGCTCAGACACCAACACGGCTAGGCCTTCGTAGCCATAGTGTTTCATAGCACGGAAAAGCCCTTCTTTCTCGACTCCTTTAAAGTTGCCTTGCGCACGTAACGCATTGTTGCGTGCTACCCAAAGGGCAGTGATGTTAGCAATGGTTCCGCCTGAACAAAAAGCCCCTAAGGAGTGCTCCGCACTGTGCATCCAATGAGAGTAAAACGCTTCATCTTGCGAATAAATTAAGCGATGTAACATACCTAAAACCTGACGCTCTAGCGGCGTAAAGGCTTTAGATGTCT
The DNA here is from genome assembly GCF_002265885.1 of Vibrio sp. 03_296. Taxonomy (NCBI): domain Bacteria; kingdom Pseudomonadati; phylum Pseudomonadota; class Gammaproteobacteria; order Vibrionales; family Vibrionaceae; genus Vibrio; species Vibrio sp. 03_296. The sequence goes on along the minus strand of NZ_NPKW01000083.1, from coordinate 5,991 downwards.
CGATTTTTACCAAGTTTTGGTTTAGCGCAATCATGATTTTTGATAGAGGCATCAAAAAGTATGGGAGCGCAGAAGTCATATGACCGATAAAACTGGGTGACGATGTATGCACAGAGTGCGATACCAAAGTATCGAGTAGGTGCTCAGTATGGTCTGAGACAAAGGACGGTCGCTCTGGGATCTGAGCAGAAGAAAAGTCTTTCTCGATTTCACGTAAAGGCTTTTCTTCTGCCACGATGTGTTCACCGAGGAATTTGTTTAAGTTTTGTGAGAGCTTTGCTTCGATTTGAGTCAGTGTTGAATCAGGACCCTCTGGGATAGTGAAGATCTTCAGTAGGCTATCAAAGCTGACATCAGCGGTTTTTTGTTCCATTGCCATATAACAAATCGATTTAATTATAGTAGTCGTTCGAGCGAGACAATCTAAACCAAAACGGGAACAATGTCCCGTTTTAATTAACAAATCATCGTTTACTGAAAAGAAAGGGAAAGGCTTATTGACACTTAACTTCGTCTACTTTTGCGATAGCTTTATTGTATCGCGACAAGGCAGTGTCGATCTGTTGAGGATGGCTCAATAGATCGGCGAAAGCAGAGCGAAGTTCGTAGTTTTTCTCATGATTTGCTGCTTGACGATCATTAAACGTGCGTTGTGCAATTTCACCAAGTTCATCGCTACGACTCGCCAACTGTTTAATATCACTCTGTTCAAGCTGAAGCCAACTTTCAATCGGTTTATCGACGGATACTCGGCTTGGGTCATGTTTAAGATAATAGTGAACGGCAGCTCGGTTGAGTTCGAAATGATGTTTTCGACCTTCTAAAAACCAGTTGCTGACTTCGGTTAAATCTGGGTATTTGCTGCTAGTGAGCTCAGCAAGATCTGAATACCAGTTTAGTGATGCATCGATGTACGCATCGTATTTTTGGGCCAAACATTGGTCATTCGCTGCCAATGCAAAAGATGATGTAGACGCTAGCATTAGAGCAACAACGAAGCGTTTCATAGTGATTCCTTTTTTGAGCGATATCCTTCCTACGTGAAGCTGCAGTGGATCGGGTCAAGTTCAATGACTCCACAAAAACAGTAATCTATCTGCATGGAAGTCCATTGGTTTACCGTCTACCTGCAAATCCCAGTAGTTTAGGTATGTTATTATTTTTGCTCGCTAGTGTAGCGGAAATGAATCCACTATCATGCGATCTAGCTAGCAAGTGACACAAAGAATAGCATCAATACCGGCACTAATAGGCTCAAAATAAAGCCACTTACAATAGCTATGGGAACACAACGTACTCCGCCCGTGGTTTGAATTACAGGCAAAGTAAAATCCATCGCAGTTGCGCCAGCGTAGCCAATTGCGGTGCAGGGGCGAGAACGGATCAATAAAGGGATGACCACCAGCGCTAACAATTCGCGCAGTAGTTCAATCATAAAGGATGCTCCGCCGAAGATAGGACCAAAGGCATCTCCCATCAAAATACCCGCCAGTGAGTACCAACCAAAGCCCGATGCCATGGCAAGCGCCTGATAGGTCGGAATATCGAGAATTTTACCTGCAATTAGGCCACCAATCATTGAGGTACTTATGATGACTAAAGCGATGACCATACCTTGTTTGTTCAGGAGAATCTGCCTTAGGGTTAGGCCACTGTTACGCAGTTGAATGCCAATAAAGAAAAGTAAAACGAAAAGAATCCACTCACTGGCGGTGTCTACCCAATCTAAACTGAACGGCAACATTAAGCCAACAAGTAGGCCGCCACCGACAACAAAAATAAGCTTTAAGGACTCCATTGCCATGGCTGAAAGAGGTGGTTTTTTTTGTGAGGTATCTGTCTCTACGGGCAAAAGACGATCAACAAGAGGAAGTGCTGCTAAATTACACAAACCTAAGCAAAGGAAAAAAGTGCCAGTGTAAGTGAGGATGACCTGTAAATTGGCGCTTAGGTTGTCCAACGCAGCCAAACTTAATCCCATCAGCGATAAAATCACATAGATCAGATGTGATGTAATCTTATTGATCCTAGCAAATGTAGAAGGATTAGCGATTGGTATTAAGTACCCCACCACAAGTGGGGCGAAGATAAACAGCATCCCTGACAGCATGCAGGCTCCCGAGTAAAATTAGTAGTGCGAAATGTTAGATATGTACGTGGGACGTTGAGTCCATTCAACGGTGTAAAACTATCATGAAATTAATGTGAAGTAACCACCACATCTCAATAGAAAGCCTTAAATTTTAGAATGCTAAGTTGAGAGAGGACTCAGTGGCGTAAAATTTATTGAGTTGATGAATGATTTCTGGCGGGGGATATTTTTACGTGATTTCATCCCAGTTTTCGAAGAAATAACTGGGATGAAGAGTTTTCCTTAAAGAGAGACACGTCACCGATTGAAGAACATCAAAAGTGGTTTTTATAAAAGCTAATGCGATGTCTTAAAAAGGGAGGTATTAAAAGCCACTTGAATTAAGTACTTGATTCACCATTTCCTGGAATTCATCTTCTGACAAATTACTCAATTCAAATAACACCTCAGCACCCACTAAATTAAATTCCACTTCGTGGTCATCAATTCGTTCATCTTGGTTTCTAAACATTAATAAGTGGTTTGCGATACGCGCAATATCGAGATAAGTCACTTCCTGACGCTGAGAGCGATAAGCTTGATTGGAAGACACTTCAACAAAGTCACTATCAAACTCCCAGTTTTCCAAGACTAATTTACTGGTAGCCGCACAACGAGTTTGGAATATTTGTAGCGCGATTTGCTGGTCAAGGTAGTTTCCTTTATCCAGATAGAGGTGGTATTCATTGACCAAGCAAAACAGACCGATATCCGCAAGTAGGCCAACCAACAAGGCTTTTTCAGGCTCTAAATAGTCATATTTTGCTGCCGCGTGTTTTCTAAAGGCATTGACGACCATTACCATTACAGCGCCCAATTGGCGAGAAACGGCGGCGCTGTTAATCAGTACCGCGTTGCACTCTTTGTTGAGATTGACAGAATGCTTCAACTGCTCGATGGCCTGTGCGGTGACAATGTCTCTGACTCTTAGAATGCCAAGTCTAGATACTGCCGTGGTCAAATCGGTACAGGTGATATTGCGGCGATTAAAAATGACCGAGTTTGCCACTCTAATTACAATGGCGGCTAGCCCGGGATCTTCTAAAAGACATTCAGCGACATCGTTGATGCCAGTGGATTCTTGGGTGCAAAGTTGTTGAATTTTTAAGACAACATCAGGGATTGGCGGTAGAGTGACTTTACCAGTAGCAAGCGACTGCTCGACCAGTTGAGCGAACTCAGTTTCCAACGCTTGAATCAGTAAGTCCTTATTATTCGGCAACCAGAAAAAAGATAAGTGTTCCATAGATATTTTGAGCCAAAGTGCTTTCGTACAGTGTACTAGTAGCGAGTTGTTCAGTGCAAGAAATTGCCATCATGACAATAGTTTAATTGCTGCTTTTTCGTCCGTAATGCTTAATGCAACGAAAAGTACAACATGCGCTATTGTTTGATAATGTGAATTGGATCTCATCAATAATGGAGAGGAAACTTTATTTGTGATGCGAATCCCGACTTATTTTTTTTCATTAAGTATGATTCGGGTTGCTGATAAAAATTACTTATAAATAATTTAAATACCTTTCTCTATCATTTTCGCTTAATTATAAAATGCTGCTATCTGGTGACATAACTAATCGGGGTTAATCTTTGAATTAGGAGTCAATGGATATGACAGAACAAGCTTTTTTTGACTACATCAACCAATTTGGTGATTTTCAGAAACGTTCAATGTTCGGTGGTATCGGCCTGTTTGCGGAAGATGCTATGTTTGCATTGGTGAGTAATGGTTGCTACTACCTTCGTGGTGGAGACAGTTTGGATGATACTTTCTGCCAATTGGGCTGTGAGAAGTATCGTCATGTCAAAAAGCAAACCACTGCTACTGTAAATTACTACGAAGTATCTAATCTACTTGATAATCGAGATGGTCAGTTGGATCGTTTGGTAAAGCAGTCTATAGCGTGCTCTGTAAAGCAACGTAATTTCCAAAAATCATCTGCCAGCCGTCGTTTAAGAGATTTACCGAACATGCAATTAACACTTGAACGCATGGTAAAAAAAGCAGGGATTGATGACGTTGAAACCTTTATGGAACTAGGAGCGATTGAAGTCTTTAATCGAGTTAAGCAAGCTTACGGTAATGACGTTGATGTCAAATTGCTATGGAAATTTGCTGGCGCGGTCGAAGGTATTCATTGGAAGTTACTTCAAGAGCCCCGTCGTAAACAACTTTTGGCCGCATGCTGTTAGTCATCTTTTTGCTCTCGAACTAAACCGCTGAGCGCTAAAATTGAAATCAAATGGTGGTTTAAAGCGCATAGGTTTGGTTCGAAGTACGCTTATTTTTGTTGTGATACACCTCGAAAGCGGGAGAAATCTTCTTGTCTATAAATGGTATGAAATAAAAAACCGAGACAATGTTGCCTCGGTTTTTTCATTTGTACTTGTTCTACTTAAAGCAGTATCAGCTATCACTTTTACCGATCTGCTGCGCCAAATCCTTTACGTATATATCTACGTTAAAGGCTCAAGCTGCTCGCTCTACGAGAGCTTGAACTTCATCGCCTTTAGAATTTAAAACGCGTTGTAAACATCAATTGATCATCGTAGAAGTCATTGATACGTGCTTCAACACCCAACGAGAAAAGCTCAGTTGAATGGAAGCGAGCGTACACGGAACCAATCCAGTCATCGTCGTTATCAATGGAGACGTAACCAACTTTACCACCAACTTCAAGTTGAGGACCAAGCCATTGACGAATACCTAAGTTAAGTTCCATACCGATATCAGCACTGCTTGCTTTTGCTGGCTCTACAACACGCATGAGCATTGCACCAGTTAAGTCTGCCCAGTTATTGATAGGTGAGTGGAAACCAAAACCTGCAGCAGCGTCGAAGTCACTTTCAAATTCGGAATCGATACGGGCAATAATGTGCGCATTTGGGTGAACAGACTTGCTGTAGGCTGCACCAAAAGTCATTGGGCTAGCGCCGATACGAGCTTCGATGTAGTCGTAACTAAAGTTGCTCATGGTTGCTGGACGGTTTGGGTCTTCCTTGGCCATCACTTGGCTAGAGGCAATCAGCAGAGCTGCAGCTAGAATTGTCTTACGCATAACTATGGTAAACCTTCTTTATTTTGTTACTTCCCGGTTGAGTCTGGGCTGCTCAACCCATTCATTTCATTGCGACATATTAATCAACTTGTAGACAAGTCACCAACAAAAAATGCCATTGTTTTGTCGTCTAGCCAATAATTAAGCAATTCTGATGCCATTTAATGTGAGTCGATTCGAGTTCACAAGTGCTTGGCAATGATTCAGTTATTCACCGAAAGAACTTCGTTTCTCCGCCATTGCGTTGAGAATTCTCTCTGGATCTAATATTGATGTCCATGACAATAAATTGTCGTCATTTGCGATCACGTAGGAGGTCAGCTGGTTTTTTATTGCACTTCTCAGCTCGTCACCGTACCAAGGTTTGGCGATATAAAAATCAAGGCTCGCATGGTTTACCGCTTCAACGGTATCTTCCAAACCGGCTTGCCCCGTCAACAGTACTTTTCTCGCTTTGCGCGTCGTTTCGTTGCGACTGAGTTCAATGAGAAAACTGATCCCCGTTTGTTCCGGCATGATGTGGTCGCACAGAATTAATGCCAATGGAACGTCTTCATCGTCATACTCTTCGATGACATTTTTGGCTTCTGCTACTGACTCTGCGCCCTCGAGCACAAAATGATCTTCAAATGGCGATAAATCTTGAAGTACGCTATCGAGCACTTCTCGTTCGTCATCAACACATAAAATCAAGTATTTATTCATGGGATGCTCCTTCAGAAACCAGTGGTAACCAGATAGTCATACAGGTGTACTGCGCTGGAATATCACTCGTAGACTCATCCTCCGTGACTATGGATG
>NZ_NPKW01000829.1:0-1295 GCF_002265885.1 Vibrio sp. 03_296 | reverse complement strand
CGATTTTCTTCCAAAAAAAAGCGACTACGACTCCAAGGAGTCGTAGCGCCGTTGCTTTCTCTGCAATTACCGCCGTTGATAATTGAGATTCGCCATTCAACAATGTGTCTAACTAAAAATGTGTCTAACTAAAACTATTCCATTAGAACTATTCAATTAGTGTGCCAACGAAATACTCACCATAAATCAGCATGTTATCGTTGTATTCTTGGCGACTTACCACAATGCTGCTTTCATTTAGTGCACCTCGCACCAATKKCACTTTTTTCTCTTACCCCCAAGTAGTAGAACAACCTTACAGTGTGCTTAACGTCGCAATCACGTTCTTCGCAACTTGCAACATGGGTTGGCTGGTTTGCATCGCGGAACGACGCATCGCTTGATTAGGCGGTTTCTTCATCCACTTGCTGAAATTTCATCATGTAGACCCTTTCGCTTTTTCAATCACTTTTCGCTCTTGCAATTTGTCATTTAAAAGCGCCACTTTCTCCTCCACCAGTAAGTAACTTTCTCTCAGTTGCGCGGCGTAGTCGATCCAAGGCGCTAAGGGCAAGGTGCTCTTTCTGTAAGAAACACACAGTCGTGGCAATCTTTTAACTGATTGAATTGTTGAGCAAAAACTTGGCGAAACAAGACCAACACCTGGCCGCTTTTGTTGACGGCAATACTCAATGATCAACCGCACTTCGGCGCAAGGGGCGGACCACCCGACGACAACGCAGCTTTCAGGTTCTCGCCGCAGGATGTGTTCCAATTGCCCAAGCTGACACCCCAGTACTTGGTCATACTCTTTTGCCAATCGCTCGGCTAAATGCGCTTGTTGTGTTAATGAATCGCAGCAAACAATCATCGTCCTTTGATAAGGTTCTTTTCGTCATAGTACATTCCTTGTTCGTTTTCGTTATTTCACTATGACATAACAAGGAATGTGCCACCTTGGGGAACGGGCCCATCGATAGCGCACAAATAGCGCAAAAAGAACAGCCAAGGCAGACTGACCTTGGCTGTAAGGATTAATGGGTTCGTGGAAATGCGCTATTAGGATTTGAGCTCGCGACGGAAAAACTCCACGCTTCTTTGCCAAGCCAACTCAGCCTCTTCTGGCGCATAACGGGCGGTGGAGTCGTTATGAAAGCCATGATTGACCTTCGGATAGAGGAAAGCGTTGTAGCGAGCATTCATGGCTTTTAAGTCTTGCTCATAGTCAGGCCAAGTCGCATTCACTCGTTGGTCGAGTCGGCGAATGGAGTGAGGGCGCTTTTATGTCCGCTCGTAACGACTTTTCTGCGGGTGTG
>NZ_NPKW01000828.1:0-1104 GCF_002265885.1 Vibrio sp. 03_296 | reverse complement strand
TACTGAACGAAACTGCGAAAGAAGCCTTGCTTGGTGCGGTTAATCTACCCGGTTGGTGTCCAATCACCGAAGTCGCCTCTGGTGCAACCCTTGCAGATTTCCAAGCGCAAATCGCCGACTGTCAGTTACCCGTGATGGATCCTGAAGGTGCGGTACTTTATCGCGTCAATAGCAGTGGGGAAACGCGAGTCCAAGCGTATGCCGCCAACAACGAAGTCATATCGCTACAAATGGTACGCCAAGCACGAAATATTGGATGGTAAACCAAGAAGGCACGCTTGAGTTTGGCGACGACGCTCAGAATATCTGGGATTACAAACGCGCTATCATGGATGTGGATGAAGATGGCATTCTCTCCATGGCAACGTTTGATCCAGAAACGGGTGAAATCTCACTTGGTCTCTATCAAGAAGTGGATCTCAGCCAACCATTTACCTATTGCGAAACCTCCAATAGTGACTGGGATGATGTGAACGAAGTGCCAACCACCTTCTACTCCTTTGACACCTACGCTGATGCGCTGAAAGGTTGTGTGGATGATACCGCCTATCGCGCGGCTAAATTCACCTCCACTTTCATTGGTGAACAATTGGTGATGAAAGATGAAGATGGCACACTCACGTTCTTAGCCAATAACACAGGTACGTTTGTCAGCACGGATGAAAATATCCAGTTTACTTGGACAGAACATGACGCTGAAAAGGCATCATAGCCTTGAGCTACTCCTTCGTTGACGATAACCAAGTGACGCAAAACAGTACTACCTACATGGGCTTTGCCTACAGCAATGGTATTCAGTTTAACGTCAAAGGTTTTACTGTCTCGACAGAATGGAATGGCAACACCATTGATTCTCAAGGTGAGATTTGGGATGGGCTCTTTATCCACCCTGAATCTGAGCAAGCCTTGATTGACTACGGTTTTATTGAGGCTCCAACACCGTAGTTGAACGTTGTACAGCAGATATAAACCAAGGCCAAGTTTTCACTTGGCCTTTTTATTGTCTTTTTTTGTTGTCTTTTTAGACCGCTCGAGCACTAGCCTAGAACGTAAACCGCGTCGTTTTCCACCAGCACTGGCCATGTCGTTAACTTGACCGATTCA
>NZ_NPKW01000827.1:0-614 GCF_002265885.1 Vibrio sp. 03_296 | reverse complement strand
CCGGCTATTACGACAGGTATAGAAATTAAAAATAAAATACCTAACAGCAGAGCATTTCTAATATTAATGTTCTGACGTTGTCTCATAATTGACTCTCTTACCATCAAAATGGTAGCGTGGTTTTAGCTCTGTGAGCTGTAAAATAAACTACTAATCATTGGAAGCGCTTCTCCAAAATTATAGAGCGATAAACAGAACGCAGTGCAATTTTTTGTAAAAAATAAAGTGGTGATATCTATCTTATTGTTTTTTATGGAGTGTTAAATCTTCGATTAAATGCTGGTGGCTATTGATGGTATTAGAGTCGACATAAGTAGTGATAGCAATCGTACGAAAGTACCAAATTTCGTTATATTTTTGAGCTTACTAAGAATGTAATAAAAATAAGGAGCGATGCTTCCCTTATTTAATGCACTAATGAAATTAACATTTAGCGAACATATAAGTTCGATAACCACCCAGTAAATTGCGGGCTTTATAGCCGTTATTCACCAGTTGTCGATAGGCGACGTTACCGCGCAAGCCAACTTGGCAGTAGATGATGATCTCTTTGTCTTTTGGTAATTCATCCATTCGTTGGCGAAGTTGGTCCACCGGAATATTCATTGCGCCAG
>NZ_NPKW01000826.1:0-686 GCF_002265885.1 Vibrio sp. 03_296 | reverse complement strand
MAAACGCAAAATGCAATGCGCTAGGCTGGTTTGACTTCAGCCAAGTGTGGGTGAAACCGGAATTAGATAACTGATGGCCAAGCCAAACAAAAAGCCCCGAACGAACGGTTGAGATTATTTGCAGCAAATGTCGTGCCTTACTGTTTAAATATCGAAAAGGAGGAAAGGGCGCTTTAGTGAAATGCTTTAAAGAGCGTATCGTCGACAATTACTGTGAAAAAGCATGCCATTGCCCCAACTGTGATAGTGAGTTTGCGCGTGATAGCCTCATCAGAGGAACCCCCGCTTATAAAATTATTGGTSGGRAAGCCAAGCTGAAATAGAGTAAAAATAAGGGAAACCACGTGGTTTCCCTTTTTGATTCTTTATTTAAGTTTAAATGTCGTAACACTGATACGGCTTTAGTGACAATGTCACACCGAGCGCGTCCAACAAATCGTAGTTATAAATCAAGCAGTTAACTTCTTTGTTTTGCAGATTATCCGGCAACTCTAATGAAACATCTTGATCGCTAAAGTTGTTGATGACCAGCAGTTGCTCATCTTGATGTGAGCGGACATAAGCAAACACACTATCGTGCTCTGCAAACAGTGGGGTGAAATCGCCATAGACGATCGCTGGTGCTGTTGCGCAGTTCAATCAGCTTTTGGTAGTGATAGAAAATGGAATCTGAATCTGCCAATGCT
>NZ_NPKW01000825.1:0-677 GCF_002265885.1 Vibrio sp. 03_296 | reverse complement strand
ATCGATTTACGGTGTCGAAACCGGGCTATGAACGTATAATCGTGAGATTTATGTCGGTTCGACCGATACCGTTTGGGTCAAGTTGGTTGAACGATAAGCAGGGGTAACCCTGTCTTTCGCATTTTTATTTAAACGCCATTTTTCGATAATTTGGCATGTTCCCTAAGTTTTAATGAAGTATTTATCATGCGTTTAGTTTTTTCTGCACTTACACTTGCCATGCTGCCTGTTGTTGCTGGAATTCCTGCGATGGCGGAAGAAGCAAGCCCTGTGGTGGTTGTTGATGACGCTTTGTTCACCCAAAACACGTTGCTTAGCGAATACGGAAAAGAAGAAATCGGCTAAACAGAATCAGTTGAATAACCAAGCAGAGCAGCTTGAGCGATTGAAACAACAAGAGGCTGAACTTGTTGCGCGACTCGATAAGGCGAAGCAACAGCTTGAGAAAGATTATCAACGTTTAAGTGATACGCCTGTATTTGWWTTGATGCCTGCTCAGAGTGCCTATCAGTCCGCTTGGTCTAAGGTCAAGCAGAATCAAAGCGAGCAGCTCGAAGCGCGTCAAACGCATGAAACACTCGCAAGCGAATTGGCTGCGATTAACGCAGAAGAAACGGTGATTCAGTGGCAAAATTGCACAGCTTCAAGAAGAACGTCAACGTGCTCGTATTGCGACC
>NZ_NPKW01000824.1:0-697 GCF_002265885.1 Vibrio sp. 03_296 | reverse complement strand
TGTTCTTAACGATTGGAGGTGGCTTACTAGCAGTGAGTCAAGATGGTCATTGATTTGAATGAAATGATACTATTGGTGCTTTTGCGTTAATTATTTTTGTTGCTGGTCCGGATTTATACATATCTTCGAGAACGAACACTATCACACGTCACGTCAGCTCACGCTTGCCATTTCTGTTGGATTTGATGAATGTGTGTGTCCATACGGGTATGACCATTGAAGCGACACTCGAGTACCTTGCTAAAGAGCTGCAAACGGTTGATAAATATTTGGCATTTACTGTTAATGTTACGGTGCAAAGATCCAAAGTGATTGGAATAGAAAAAGCGCTTGAGGAATTTTATGAAATGGTGCCCTCAAGTGAAGCACAAAGTTTTGTTATGACGCTTGTTCAAAGTTTGAAATTTGGTTCTTCAGTCGGCCAAGTGTTAGGTACGCTTGCCACCGATATTCGTCAAATAAATATGATGGAACTTGAAAGAAAAAATAGGCAAGCTTGGTGCGAAAATGTCAATCCCTATGATTATTTTTATCATGGTGCCAATAATTATTTTGATTATTGCTCCTGGCATTATGAGGATGTTAACTGATGGCTAAATGGATAATTAAATTATTAATTCTTTTCTCGATTGTAGGTTGCTCATCTATTAGTTCGGAATTGCAAACTAAAGAACGTTTGTTATTGAGTTCTGGTGAG
>NZ_NPKW01000823.1:0-821 GCF_002265885.1 Vibrio sp. 03_296 | reverse complement strand
CACGACTGCGCCAAAGGTATCGCATTGGTGGCTTCAAATGGTGGCGCCATTGCCGATTACGAAGGTGTCGACAAATCAGCGAAACCAATGCTACCGCTGATTGCTATCAATACAACGGCGGGTACGGCCTCTGAAATGACTCGCTTCTGTATCATCACCGATGAAGCACGTCATATTAAAATGGCGATCGTCGATAAACACACAACGCCACTTATCTCAGTAAACGACCCAGAATTGATGCTAGCAAAACCTGCATCACTCACCGCAGCAACGGGTATGGATGCACTGACTCACGCGGTAGAAGCTTACGTTTCTATTGCTGCAACGCCGATTACTGATGCAGTTGCAATCAAAGCGATTGAGCTTATCCAAGCTCACCTTCGTACTGCGGTTGCGCACGTGAAGATATTGAAGCGCGTGAGCAAATGGCTTACGCACAGTTCATGGCAGGTATGGCATTTAACAACGCATCATTGGGCTATGTACACGCAATGGCACACCAGTTGGGTGGCTTCTACGACCTACCTCACGGTGTATGTAACGCAATCTTGTTGCCACACGTACAACGCTACAACGCACAAGTTGCCTGAAGCGTCTACGCGACGTCGCAAAGCAATGGGTGTCAATGTTGAAGGTATGAGCGCAGAGCAAGGTGCAGACGCAGCGATCGAAGCCATTGTGCAACTCGCGAAAGATGTTGGTATCCCAACAGGAATTCGCGAACTTGGCGCGAAACTGGAAGACATTCCAACACTTGCCGACAATGCGTTGAAAGATGCCTGCGGTTTCACCAACCCGAAACAAGCGACACACGAAGAGAT
>NZ_NPKW01000822.1:0-1149 GCF_002265885.1 Vibrio sp. 03_296 | reverse complement strand
GGTCAGTTCGTCGCGATAGACCGCCTCTGAACCAAAAGGAAAGAAGGAGAAATTACCGATGACGAAACACGCTCTTCCCCACGGATCCCGATGATACTGATAAAGGCCAAAATGCCAAAAAACCACCAAGCAAGCCCCATAAAAACGCCGCCAAACAAAAACCAAATAATATTTCCGAGAGTTCGCATATGTGTTCCTAAACCCAGTGAAATGAAGCGTTGAGTATCCATAGACTAGATTAATCTGAGATGAACGAGAAGCGCGTAAGCCAAATAAAAACGCGATAAAACAAAGGGGCCGTTTCAGGCCCCTAGTATGTTCTCGGTTAATAATCCGATTTGTACCAATTGTATTTGTACGCCATCGAACCAAATAGCGCATTGGCTTTGGCTTTATCGAGCGACTCTTGGCTGACCTCTTTTGGTGTTAAGCTCTTGTCTTCAAAGTTGTAGTGATAAGACGACACTTTTTCACCTGGAGAGAACACCACCAAGCTGTCACGCGTTAAATAACCGTAGTTTTGTCAAAGTCTGACATCATTGCGCGTTCATCTTCGCGAGCCAAAGGCTTGGTTAAGTCGCGGCCGATCATTGGCGATGTTGCATCAATGCCGATCAGCGACAGCAGCGTCGGAGGCATATCGATGTTGTTCGCTAGGCGATCATCTTTTCGTGGTTCAATACCTTTGCCCAAAWTCACTGACCGGAATATGGAAGCGATCGACAGGCACCAGTTGCGAACCAAACACTCGGGCATCATGGTCTGCAATGACGATGAAAATGGTATTTTCCCAGTAATCGGACTGCTTGGCTTTGTCGAAGAAGGTTCCTAGCGCGTAATCAGAGTATTTGACGGTATTATTGCGCGTGTTGAACTCACTCTCATATGGCTCAATTTTGCCCGCTGGATACTCAAATGGGCTGTGATTGCTGGAGGTAAAGACGAGGACTCGAAAAACGGTTTTCCCTCTTGTTAAGACGGGTAAATTCTTCATCCGCTTTGTTGTACAAGTCTTCGTCACCTCACACCCCAAGAACCGGTGAACTCCGGATTTTGGTATTGTGGCTCATCGACAATTTGCTCGAAGCCGTTGACCAAGGAAAAAGCTCTTCATGTTGTCAAAGTGCGCTTCACCACCGTAAATAAACT
>NZ_NPKW01000821.1:0-991 GCF_002265885.1 Vibrio sp. 03_296 | reverse complement strand
CACCATCTTCGTCTTCATCTTCGTCTTCATCGTCGATGTCGGTGTTGTCTTCATCTTCCAAATCAGATTCTGCAAGCTCTGAACCGATGTGTGTTGCGGTTGGAGCAGCCGTTTCATCTGCATTTGGATCAACAAAACCACTGATAAGGTCAGTGAGGCGAAGTTCTTCCGCTTGTACTTTGTCGAACTGTTCAAGARTATAAGGAATGGTTCCTGGGTATTCAGCAACAGAGGACTGTACTTGGTTGATACCATCTTCAATTCGTTTAGCGATGTCGATTTCGCCTTCACGAGTTAGAAGTTCAACGGTTCCCATTTCACGCATGTACATGCGCACTGGTCTGTAGTGCGACCAATTTCGCTCTCTACGCTTGAAAGCGCAGCAGCGGCTGCTTCGGCAGCATCTTCGTCGGTAATGTTTGATTCATCACTCAGCGCTAGGTCATCAGCATCAGGAGCAGTTTCTACTACTTTGATGCCCATGTCGTTAATCATCTGAATGATATCTTCCACCTGTTCTGAATCTACGATTTCAGCAGGTAGGTGGTCATTTACTTCGGCGTAGGTCAGATAGCCTTGCTCTTTGCCACGGATGACAAGTAGTTTTAGCTGTGACTGCGGATTATGATCCATAGACGGTATCCAACTTCGTAATCTGGTGAAGGAATTAGTATGCGAAATGCAAACCACTAACTATAGCAAATAAAATTGTTGCTGACTAATTAAACAGGGTTACGCTTTTAAATCTAGCATGAGTGCCATAAGCTCCCTTCTTTCATCGGCTGATAAGCCGATGCTTCTATCTTTTGCCTGCAGGTTCTCAATTTGCTTTTCAACACACTGAGTCAAGAATCTTGTCCAGCGAGTCTAAAAATATGTCTTCTTCATTGTCATCGTCGAGGGGATTTCCCAACCTGCTAAACGAGACAGAAGCTGTTCATTCTGGCTGCCACGCCAGCTTTCTAGCAATTGGCCTGTGGTTATATTGGGG
>NZ_NPKW01000820.1:0-745 GCF_002265885.1 Vibrio sp. 03_296 | reverse complement strand
TGCTTCAAACATTTTGACAGGTGAATCAGCAGCTCACGGTGACTCCTCATTACCCACGATCACCAGAACGCCCCTTCTTGGCCAATACGCTTCATCGCTTTATCAAGCGTCCAACTGCGCTCAGCGTTACGATCGCTGCGCAGTAAATCGGTAAAGGTGTCTTGCAAGTGAACACGAACCAGTGGCGTTTGATCACCCACCGTGCCTTTACGCAAAGCAAAGTGGATTTGATTATCAATGGTGTCGCGGTACGTTATCAGATCAAACTCACCAAACTCAGTGGGTAGCTTGCACTCTGCAACGCGTTCAATCGTGGTTTCGGTATTGTTTCGATACTCAATCAAATCGGCAATGGTGCCGAGTTTGAGACCATGTTGCTCAGCAAACAACTTCCAAATCAGGTCGGCGCGCCATGGTGCCATCGTCATTAAGGATTTCAACGATAACAGAGGCTGGTTCGAAACCCGCTAAACGAGCAAGGTCGCAGCCTGCCTCGGTATGACCCGCGCGAGTCAACACCGCCACCATCTTGCGCAGCCAATGGGAAAATGTGCCCCGGTTGCACCAAATCTGCCGCTTTAGCTTCTTTTGCTACTGCCGCTTGAACGGTTCGAGCGCGATCCGCCGCTGAAATACCGGTTGTCACGCCTTCCGCCGCTTCGATGGAAACAGTGAAGTTTGTCGTGTATTGCGCGTTGTTATCTTGCACCATTGGCGGCAATCCAAGGATCGTTCCTTCTGCTGA
>NZ_NPKW01000082.1:0-4274 GCF_002265885.1 Vibrio sp. 03_296 | reverse complement strand
TTCGAGTCCCGTCCGCTCCGCCACTTATTTAGAAACCCAGTCTTCGGACTGGGTTTTGTCGTTTTCAGCGTGATGAATTTTTCTTTCAAGGGAATGCATCTTGCTCATGTCATACCAATCTGGAAAATTAACTGTCAGGTCTATCCATCTTCTCGAACACATCTGTCTGACTCTGGCCGAACATTCCAAAAAACTCTTCCAAGCCCTACATACTTTGGAGACAATGCCTTCGTAATCCGCAAAAGATGGATTGGCGAGATAGTGTTGTCTTAACCTACTCCACACTTGTTCTATCGGTTTTAGCTCTGGAGAATAGGGTGGGAGCTTGATGATACTGACATTATCAAATGGCTCTGCAATGTCATTGGTATGCCAACCCGCGCCATCCATAATGACCACTGTGTGACGACTTTTTTCGGTCACCGTGGAGAGCTACTTCAGATGCTCAACCATAATGTTCTTGTTAACACAAGGAACGACCATTGCCTGGCCAATACCTCTAGCGGGACATACTGAGCCAAACAAACACGCATGTTCAAACTGCTGCTGTTTTACCACTCTTGGTCTTGAGCCACGCTCAGCCCAAAGTCGAGTTGTCGTGTTTTGCTGGGCGACTCGTTCTTGGTTTCTCTTGCAGTCCTTCAAGCCCTTCTTCAAGGAATGTTTGTACCCATTGATTCACACTGGTTCTGCTTACCTTAAGGAACTTAGCAATTTGGGTTCGAGAGTAACCATCTTTAAAGTGGGCCAATGCGAGCAATCGCACTTTCATTTGAATAGATTTTTGTTGGCTAGTAAGTTTTTTGAAATCAATGTTATTGAGACTGTCCATAGTGTCATTTATCACGAAGAAGTAACAGCCTCAATTAGTTCATATTTTTTAGTTAGGTTGGTATAAAACCATCATGTTTTTCTTAGATTGGTATTAAATCACGATGTATTTACTTTCAGCGACTTTCCACAAGGCTTGAATTAGGGGATTTTCGAGCTGAGATTTGATGCAGCATACTCCCAGTTCAAAAGGTTTAATGGGAGCGACTTTTAATCTCTGTATTTTCTCTTTGACTGGGCTGTTATTGATCACAACATCTGGCGCAATACCGATCCCACATCCCAAAGCGACCATACTCACAATCGCTTCATGACCTGAAACCTGAGCATAAATATTGGGTTTAATTTTCATTTTCTTAAACCAAGTATTAGCCCTTTCTCTAGCGGTACCGGCTTCAGGAACTATATAGGGGATCGAAGACCAATCAGGTTTATCGCTATTCATTTCATCCGTGAAACTGCTCACTCCTTGAGGGGCAATTACAGAGAGCGGAATTTCGCTGATGGGCTCAAAAGCCACTTTTGCAGGTACTGTGTCTGGCTTGGCGGAAATAGCAATATCAGCCTCTCCATTCAGTATTTTATCCATGGCTTGTGCAGGATCACCGGTAGATATTTTGAATTCAATGAAAGGATGTTGTAGTCGAAATTCAGAAAGAAGTTCTGGTAAGTGGCTATAGCTGGCGGTGACGGAACAAAATAAGCGTATTTCCCCTTTGAGTTCGGTTTCTGAATGACGGTTTTGTAATTGATACTGCTGCCATTCGTTAAGCATTTTAAGCGCAACTGGCATCAATTTTTTTCCGGCAGGTGTTATATCAACACTACGATTGTCTCTAGTGAAGAGTTGTTGGTTCGTTTCCTCTTCTAGCTTTTGAATTTGACGACTGAGCGCGGATGGACTGATGTGCATTGCTGCTGCCGTCTTGGCAAAGTTCTTACTATCACAGAGGTGAATGAATAACTGTAAGCTTTTGATGTTCATTGTATATGTGCTTCCGTGTTGCATTATTTGCAATTACTAATTGTGAATATATCACTTTGAGCAACTTAAAGTCTGCTTTAGTATGAATTCATTCGGTGAGTAACCACCGACCATGATGGATGAATTTTAAGGAGAGCCCTGATGGCGAACTATTTCAATACTTTGAACCTTCGTGAGCAACTAGACCAATTGGGTCGTTGTCGTTTTATGGATCGCAGTGAATTCGCTACAGAGGCGGATTATCTAAAGGGTAAAAAAGTCGTCATCGTAGGTTGTGGTGCGCAAGGTCTAAACCAAGGTCTAAACATGCGTGACTCCGGTCTTGATGTTGCTTACGCACTGCGTCAAGCTGCGATTGATGAGCAGCGTCAATCATACAAAAATGCGAAAGAGAACGGTTTTGAAGTGGGTAGTTACGAAACGCTGATCCCTCAAGCTGATCTTGTTGTTAACTTGACGCCAGATAAACAGCACACCAATGTGGTGGAAACCGTAATGCCTCTGATGAAAGAAGGTGCAGCTCTAGGCTACTCACACGGTTTTAACGTTGTTGAAGAAGGCATGCAAATCCGTAAAGACCTGACGGTTGTTATGGTGGCGCCTAAGTGTCCTGGTACAGAAGTTCGTGAAGAATACAAACGCGGCTTTGGTGTTCCTACATTGATTGCTGTCCACCCAGAAAACGATCCAAAGGGTGAAGGTTGGGACATTGCGAAAGCTTGGGCGGCTGCGACTGGCGGTCATCGTGCGGGTTGTCTAGAGTCTTCTTTTGTTGCTGAAGTGAAATCAGACTTGATGGGTGAGCAAACCATTCTATGTGGCATGCTTCAAGCGGGTTCTATCGTATGTTACGAGAAGATGGTTGCGGAAGGCATTGACCCAGGTTACGCAGGTAAATTACTGCAGTACGGTTGGGAAACCATTACTGAAGCACTGAAGTTTGGTGGTATCACTCATATGATGGACCGTCTATCAAACCCAGCGAAGATCAAAGCATTTGAGCTTTCTGAAGAGCTGAAGGATTTGATGCGTCCTCTGTACAACAAACATATGGATGACATTATCTCAGGTCACTTCTCTAGCACTATGATGGCTGATTGGGCGAATGATGATGCAAATCTGCTAGGCTGGCGTGCTGAAACGGGTGAAACGGCATTCGAAAATTACCCATCAACGGATGTTGAAATCTCTGAGCAAGAGTATTTTGATAACGGTATCTTAATGGTTGCTATGGTTCGTGCTGGTGTTGAACTTGCGTTTGAAGCAATGACGGCTTCTGGCATTATCGACGAATCAGCTTACTACGAGTCGCTGCATGAGTTACCACTTATCGCAAATACGATTGCACGTAAGCGTCTATACGAGATGAACGTGGTTATCTCAGACACAGCGGAATACGGTAACTACCTGTTTGCTAATGTGGCAACACC
The DNA here is from genome assembly GCF_002265885.1 of Vibrio sp. 03_296. Classification (NCBI taxonomy): domain Bacteria; kingdom Pseudomonadati; phylum Pseudomonadota; class Gammaproteobacteria; order Vibrionales; family Vibrionaceae; genus Vibrio; species Vibrio sp. 03_296. The sequence continues at coordinate 1,028 of NZ_NPKW01000082.1, read as the reverse complement.
GCTACTTCGTGAGAAGTTTATGCCTTCGGTCGGGACAGATGTGATTGGTAAGGGGTTAGGTGAAACCTCTAATCAAGTTGATAACGCGACGCTCATTGCCGTCAATGAAACTATCCGCAATCACCCTGTTGAGTACATCGGTGAAGAGCTGCGTGGTTACATGACTGACATGAAACGCATCGCTGTTGGTGGCTAAGTCTCGTTTATCCACCTATCCTCATTCTAGTGTCTAAAAAGGGCGCTAACAAAACTCCAGACAGACTGGGGTGATAAATACAAAAGAAAACACAACATGTAATTAAAAGGCTTGGTCTCTGACCAAGCCTTTTGTTTATTCGCTTATCGGTGCTTTAGGAAGAAAGACGCTCTAACTGTAGCGTTGTGGGGATTACTTACCAGCGAGCTTTTCTTCAAGCTCTGACAGTTTCTTTTCCATCTCGCTTAGCTTTTGACGAGTGCGCAGTAAGACTTGCGTTTGCACATCAAACTCTTCACGGCTAACAACATCAAGCTTGTTGAGCTGGCCTTGAATTACTTGACGGATTTTTTGATCCACATCTGCACCTAAATCCTTAACGGGTTGTGGCATAGAGTCGTGAATTTGTTTTGCAATCTGCTCAATTTTCTTTGGGTCAAACATGAGGTAGCTCCTGATTTCTTTGTTGGTATTCTATGTAATTGACTGGCGAAAGTCGCTATCTCCAGCGTAAAAAAGCGACACAGATGTGGCGTGAAAAGTAACAAAAAGGCCGCATAAGCGGCCTCAGACTGCTGACAAAGGTCTAGCTTTCGAGCTAGACCTTTGATCTAATAGGGGTATCGAAATATGGATACTCCGATATGCTTCAAGAACCCACCCCGCAACAATACGAACTGGAAATGGTGACGATGGAACAGTTAGTTCCTAAAGACCATTTAGTGCGCAAAATCGATAATGCTATCGACTTTGAATTCATTCGTGATGAAGTCGCTCATCTTTATTGTAAAGATAATGGGCGTCCACCTGTTGACCCTGTTCGTCTCTTCAA
>NZ_NPKW01000819.1:0-567 GCF_002265885.1 Vibrio sp. 03_296 | reverse complement strand
TTTCTTTGGCAATTTTCTCGATATCTGCAGAAACACGGCTAGCAATTGATCTTGCTTTCCTTTTCTAACACAATAGAGAGAGCTTTAGCATTTTCAAACTGGAAATTTACTAAATCAACTAAAGCAGCCATAACTACTACCTACCTAGACCTTATGCTTTAACGCGGTCTGCCAGTTYGTTTCAAATTTCATCATGTTATCTGCAAGCTTTTCAGGATCGACACGATAAGAACCGTTTGCGATCGCTTCTTTGATCGCGGCGACTTTAGCGGCATCGAATGCTGGCTTAGACGCCATTTCCTGATGAAGTTGCTCGATATCACGACTTTGTTGAACTCAAAGAAACAGCATCTTGCCCGACGTTGCTTTTTTTCGCTTCGTTACGGGTATCAGATACCGAATTTGAATCGGAACGCGCAGGACCACGACTGTTTGTCGTCATGATTTGACCTGAACGTATTGTTATCGATACTTGCCATATAWWAACCTTACCTACACAGTACGGGATTTGTACTCTCAGTATCGACCACGTCAGCCAATACTTTAGAAAAAATTTCCATTTTCTTT
>NZ_NPKW01000818.1:0-1021 GCF_002265885.1 Vibrio sp. 03_296 | reverse complement strand
AAATTGATAGCCCTGATCTTGGAGGACTTTCAAGAAAATGGGCGCGGTGCCTTGTGCTTTAATGCTGCTGGCGTAGCTGGTCGGCAGGCCATGAAAGGAAGCCAAAAATGCCATAGCCATCGTTACTTGAGCTGTAGTGGTTGGTAAACCATTGGTTGTTAGAGGCAAACTCAAACATATTTGGCATTTGTTCTGCCGAAAGACGATCGCTGCGTAAATTGTTTACGCTGATCATCAGTACATTGAGGTTGTTACCACGACGGTTAAACGTTAGCTGGTCTAATGGGTAACGCACCAACTCGACGTTGTTTTCGTTCGTTCCTAAACGTTTTAGTATTCATCACGATCCAGTAGACCATGTTTTCCATAAAGCTTTTCGCTGTCATTGGGTAAGACAACGGGAAGTTGGCTCTTTGGCTAGTCACGGGATTATAGAAATAAGCATCGGACCACATGTAGATCAGATGACTAACAATAAAGCAGACAAAGAAGACGGCGGCTAATGGGCGGCCAATATGTTTGTGTGCGAGTTTACGTTGTTTCTTCCACACCCATTCCGACAAACCAAGTTGCAGGAAAAAGATCAGCGGAAGCACAATAAACAGATGCTGGAGATCGGCGCTGAGAGCGGATTTGTCATCGCTAAACAGCAACTCCCAAACCACGGGGGTTAGGTGTAGGTTGATGCTCTGATACGCTTGTGTATCGATCAGCAGCACCGTCAATCCTGTGGTCGCAAAAACCACAGAAGTTAAACGGAATAACCGCTGCGAGTGACAATAAAAGTTAAAGGAAACAGAATCAGCAGGTATAAGGCAAACACCAAAAAGCCAAAATGACCAACCCAAGAGACAACCAGATAAAATTGCCCGAGTAGCGTTTCTGGCCAAGGGGACTGGGTGATATAACGCGTACCAATCAACATCGCAGCAATGATATTGAAAATGCGAACCAGTGACCCATCCAACTAACTCTGGATACGCGCTCGCCGTATGAGTTTCCGCTGTCAACCATGTCTGAT
>NZ_NPKW01000817.1:0-712 GCF_002265885.1 Vibrio sp. 03_296 | reverse complement strand
TCTGGTTGTATCTGACCATACAGATCCCAACCGTGAGTGAGTCCCATTAAGCCCCAGCGGCACGCGAAAGCCAAAGTCATCATTCCACTCAGCCCAGCCACCTACGCCAACATACCAAGTCACAGGGATATCTTGATTAAACGTGCCTTTTTTCGCGAGGTAATCCAATGCTAAACCATCATTACCAATCACCCCTCGGTACTGCTGATTCAATTCAATCACGACACTTAACTGCTGGTCCACTGCCATACCGACAGCAAGGTCGGTCTTTTGTTCTGCAGCTAGAGTAGCGAAAGGAAATAAACAAAGAGAAGCCACATAACCACTTTTTCATCTAAAACGTCCTATTAATAAAAAAAACAAAAGCTGTAAACAATCGACCACAGATCAGGTTTTGCGTTGCTCTGCAATAGCAGTGATGCAATTTTGTCCGTATAGCCATTACGCCATGTCAGCCAACGGTTAGCCCTACGATAATTCGTTGCRAATGAGGGTGTGAAGATTGAGGGAAGGATGCAGCCAAATGACTTGAGTAGCAGATAAGCGGCAAATGAATGAATCCCCTTGAGTACAGATACACGATGTGATGGTGCCTGGCTGGCGATTCCATAAACGAACGTAGCTTGCATCGCTGTAGCTTCAAGTCGGGAGGGACAATAAAAAGGAGGCCTCAGCCTCCTTTTGTCAATCAATGAGTGTTAGGGATTAACCG
>NZ_NPKW01000816.1:0-425 GCF_002265885.1 Vibrio sp. 03_296 | reverse complement strand
GCGCAGAGTCGCTTTGGACGTGGGTGCAAAAATTGGCAGTCGACAAGGATGGGTACTTTTTGCCGATGTCTTATGGCGCACTCGAGAATGGCTCGATGTGCTCTTTGGTGGCTCTCGGCCTATTCGCCGCTCTCCACTCGGTCCCGAGCTAAAAATTGGCGACTACATCGATTCTTGGAAAGTAATTCGCTGTGAAAAGCAGCAATTTCTTTCGCTGTTTTCGGTATGAAGGGACCAGGTTTAGGTCGACTCGAGTTTACCATTCACGATCATGGCCATTATCGGGAGCTCAATGTCACCGCGTGGTGGCATCCGCAAGGTTTTCCTGGCCTACTTTACTGGTTCGCCATGATGCCTGCTCACCTGTTTATTTTTAATGGCATGGTGAAAGCGATCGTAAAAAAGGCGCTAAACCATTAGCGCCT
>NZ_NPKW01000815.1:0-1097 GCF_002265885.1 Vibrio sp. 03_296 | reverse complement strand
CCCGACTCACTTTCCCTTTCTTGTTGAACTGAACAGCTGACATTTTGATGTTCAGTTACATTCTGCCTCGCTCTTGATACACAGGCGTTGTTTCCATACTCACGATACGCGGACGTCGCGCGAGTATGCGGTATTTTTTGCTGCTTCAGCACCTAGGAAGGTGGTTGTTGCTGTCGCGATGCCCAATTGAGACGAACTTCTCAATGTCTGACAGCTTGACCATGTAACCCGTTACGCGCACCAAATCGTTACTTGCAACATTGGCAGTAAACTCTCGGTAACCGGCGGCTAAGGCGCCTTTACAAAGGTTATACATTGCCTCCGGGTTGTCTTTGACGTTTCATCGATAGTCAAAATATCGCTGATACCCGATGGATAGAAAGCATGATGCGGCGCGTTTGCTAACACATAGCTCACCGGATCGGGCTCATGCCCATAGGCGATTCTCACTCCTGGCGTCACATCAATATCTAAGCTAATGCCCCCCTGAGCGTGCAGCAGTGCGCGTTGTTGCCAACCGTATTTGACTGGCCGCTCTTCAAGCAATTGAGCCAGTTTTCTGCGAAATCTGCACACCCAACTGATTGGCTTGTGAATCGAGTCCCATATTGACCTGATAACGACGATTTCGTTTGCTAACGTGTCAACCGCTTCCGCCATACCATTAGATGCCAAACATAGGCGCAAAACGCTGTTCATCAATCAAGTTTTTCTTCAACCAAGAAGCTGGTAAAAAATCCTGACTGTTCATGCAAATACGTGGTTCGCGCATCAATAAGTTCAATGGCGAGATCCACATAACGTGGCAACACGGCCTGCATAAAATCGCTTACCGACTCAGCGCGCAGGGCCACTTCTTTAAGGTTTAAACGCACTAAGGTGTTCGCACCACCGGCCAATGGCAACGAGTTGTAACAACTGACGATACCAAACTGCTTATCGCCGTAAGTTTGCCGCATTGCATAGGGTAAGTTGCGGATATGCGGTTTACTGCACTCACAAATGTTGGTGCAAGCCACTCTGAGCAGATCATCTGGCGTAACATTAGGGTCGTACATAAAGGTTAAGTTCGGTGCAATTTGCTTGAGTTCAGCATC
>NZ_NPKW01000814.1:0-950 GCF_002265885.1 Vibrio sp. 03_296 | reverse complement strand
GTGCTGTAGCGTCACTAACTTCAGTAGGTAAACTGCCATTTGCTCACKCAAAAGACGGTATCTCTTACACCTTCTCTATCGTACCTAACGCACTAGGTAAAGATGAGAACGCTCAACGCGCTAACCTTGCTGGCCTAATGGATGGTTACTTCCATCACGAAGCAGGCATCGAGGGTGGTCAACACCTGAACGTTAACGTTCTAAACCGTGACACTCTGCTTGATGCAGTTAAGCACCCAGAGAAGTACCCTCAGCTAACTATCCGTGTATCTGGATACGCAGTTCGCTTTAACTCTCTAACTGCAGAGCAACAAGCTGACGTTATCGCACGTACTTTCACTGAATCTCTATAATCTAGAGCTCAGTTAGTAAAACCGGCACTCTGTTCGTTCGTTTTATTTTGGGGATGCATAACCTCCTACCTTACTTTCTTCCTCGCTCGCTCACTCCTTCATAGAAAATGATTTTCTTCAGCGAGTCATGGTCAAAACATTATTCCAACTATAATTGACGATATATTTTCGCTCAGAGAGACGCTTTTGCTGTATGATGTCGCCAAAAACACGGATTTAGTATGAAGTTGTCCAAGTCCCTATTTATTGCTGCTCTCACCGATGGCTTTGCTTTCGGTCAAATCAACAACCTCGTTCAGTCTCGATAACGATGGTATTTTTGGCGTAGACCAAGATTACACCAACGGTATTTTCTTTGCTTACGCTTCACCAGCTCTAAGTTCAGAACACCAAATCAATCGTTTAAGCTTGGCGGATAAACAAGGTGGGTCTATTGATAAGTGGGCGTTTTCCATTGGCCACAAAATGTGGACTCCTTCTGATATTTCTCAGACGACCCCCACTCCCAATGATCGTCCTTATGCAGGCTATTTCACGCAGAGCTCAACTACCTTTCTCTCCATCCACAACAAGCCGTGCGTTACAACCTGACGTTAG
>NZ_NPKW01000813.1:0-478 GCF_002265885.1 Vibrio sp. 03_296 | reverse complement strand
CATCACGCCAGTTTGTCTGGCATGACCAACGTGCCGTATCAACCACACTCCAGTTGCTGATCCGATTGGTTGCAACCAAGGTACCAACCCGGTCTGCCGATTAAGTGGTTCAACTGTGTCAGTTGATGGATGCCACCCAACTCATCCAACGGAACAGCAAAAGTGACGCTGTTGACATCAAAATAGAGCACTTGGAAAGCGATATCTCGTTGAGTCGAGGTCCAATCTTTCTTTTCACTAGCAGACGTTTGCGTTTCTAACTCAACCTGAACGTCTTCGGCGATTTGCTCTACTTTAGCTTCAATGGTTTCAATTTCAGGTTCGAGCTCGACGGGCGCAATTTCTGGCTCCTCGACATCGACTTGCCAATCCTGAATCTCTTCAACCACTTCGGTTTCTACTGTCCAATCTTGGATTTCCTCTTCCAAGATGGCGACGGGTTCTTCTTCGATGACAGCGACGTCTTCGACAACCTGAT
>NZ_NPKW01000812.1:0-1233 GCF_002265885.1 Vibrio sp. 03_296 | reverse complement strand
AACAACGTAATGGCTTGGATTATTCAGTTTCGATGCAGCTGCGATGGTTTTACGAACGGCGCTACCCTTTTTTATGTCCGAAGACGCGAGGTTGACCCTTAGATTAGCCCAGCGACCATTGCCGTCCATAATAATGGCAATATGCTTAGGAAGAGATTCGGTGAAGAGTTGAGAATTTTGCATAAAGAGTTAACTGAGTTCCATCAGTTGGATAGAGTAACACAAAAAAACGCTGTGCTGCGAACACAGCGTTTTCCAACAGTGATGTGAATGGAAATATTAAACTTCCATCAACTCTTTTTCTTTTGCCGCAAGAACGTCGTCGATCTTCTTCACTGCAGCATCAGTAAGTTTTTGAATTTCGTCTTGCGCTTTACGATCTTCATCTTCTGAAATTTCTTTTTTCTTTCAGTAGCGCTTTAAGATCGCTGTTTGCGTCGCGACGGATGTTACGAACTGCGACACGACCACCTTCAGCTTCACCACGAACGATTTTAACTAGGTCTTTACGACGTTCTTCTGTTAGCGGTGGAAGAGGACAGCGAATACAGTGCCTGCAGACATTGGGTTTAGACCAAGGTCAGATCATCATGATCGCTTTTCAACTTTCTGAGTTAGCTCTTTATCAAAAACAGTGATAGCCAGTGTACGCGCATCTTCCGCAATTACGTTCGCCACTTGAGTTAACGGCGTTGCTGCGCCGTAGTAATCTACAGAGATACCAGACAGCAGACTTGGGTGCGCACGACCAGTACGAACTTTAGACAGGCTGTTTTTAAGCGCTTCAATCACTTTTTTCCATGCGCTCTTGCGCGTCTTTTTTAATATCGTTAATCACGGTTTCACCTTAAAAATGTCGTCTTTCTACTAGAAAGCTTGTTCGGGGTTCGTTTACGCCATTGCTTTATCTGCAATGGCATATTAACAGCTTAGGCGGTAATTAGCGTACCTTCAGCTTCACCCATCACCACGCGGCGCAAAGCACCCGGCTTGTTCATATTAAATACGCGGATTGGCATTTTGTGGTCACGTGCCAATGTAAATGCTGCCAAATTCCATCACTTCAGTTCTTTTTCAAGAACATCGGTGTAAGAAAGCTTATCATACAGCTCTGCGTCTGGGTTGGCTACCGGGTCAGCAGTAAATACGCCATCCACTTTAGTCGCTTTTAGAACGACATCCGCTTCAATCTCAATACCACGTAGGCAAGCAGCAGAATCCGTAGTGAAGAAT
>NZ_NPKW01000811.1:0-428 GCF_002265885.1 Vibrio sp. 03_296 | reverse complement strand
ACGAGAGTCCCCCGCGCAGCAGAAAGGGGATCATGACGCTGAATGACTTGGTTTAAACTGGCAGCGCTGAGCACTTCTATCGGCAATAAGAACTCCATTTCCACCAGACGCTGTGACGGCGKTTTTTGGTTGAGGTACAAATGTTTGCCATCAAGCGGCGTTGACAACACGGTATCCACCAGCTGCTGCAAAACGGGCAACCATTCAAGGTCGATCAAGTTTTTTTCCATCAGCTCTGGTGATCACTTGGCGATTCTGTTCAGAGTCCGCCGCTTGAGTAAACTCCACCTCTTCAACAAACGAGTGCAAAAACGTACCAGCGCTGGCACCACGGGGGAAGGTAAAATCGACTTCTCCACTTCTTGGATTGGACGCTTGCGGATCTTCGGTGGAAGAGTCGATATCAAACCCCACCACTTCCAAACTGG
>NZ_NPKW01000810.1:0-1963 GCF_002265885.1 Vibrio sp. 03_296 | reverse complement strand
TAGGGACCAACACCACCACCCAATGTCATCAATGATGCCGCCAGACGGAAGTTGCACCCCATGAGAGCTGCCGTTGTTTCGAAAAAATGGAAGTTAGAGTCAAAACGTCTGACCAAGCTGCGCTGCACTTCTGCAACAGTCACTTCTAGCATTACCTGCTGGGCACCGCCGATCGTCATTAAGTTGATCACACCACTTTTTTCCACCTGACTGTTTAACGAGGCAGTGGCTTCATCCGCTTGTTGCCCCGCCGCGTAGGTTTCTGCCACGCGCAGAGCGATGTTCATTCTTTTTCTTGAGTGCTGACCATGCCACTACAAAATTAAGCGATTTTGCGCACTGTGGACTTGAATCGGCTCCTCTGGCAAAAACTCATAAAGCTTTTGCTTGAGGCTATTGAGATCGTGTGTGACTTCAATATTGATCGATCGATTCAATTAAGTTCCCGCGGCTGTCCCATGCCATTAGGTTCGTTGAGCCTAACTTACGGCCAATCAAGAACAGTTCATCGGATTTCAACATCACAATGTCTAACACTTCAGGATCGCCAAGCGAGACGCGTTTTGCTTTACCTGACAACGCAACAAACGTCGATTTGTGATGCGGTACCGTGACCACTTTCCCCGTTTGTGTCGCTCCGTAAGCGGTAAAGACACTCAGCACGCCTAACGTAAAGACTAAATCAAATTTCATGCGTCACACCTTATTCTTTACCTGAATCTTCGATGACTCCGTCCCTTTGATTATGGTGACACTAGGGGCGACATAACGACGAACCACTTTTTCCTCAGGCTCGTGTGGATTACGCTAAGGTAAGTTGGATCTCACCTTTGCTCTTGGCACTCAACAGTTTTTCCGCCTGATCCGGTGATGACTTCCAACGTCACCGCTCGAACGATAATAGGCTTGTTCTCTTTGGTTCTGGCCGTTTGGTCCACTGCTAATACCTTGAGTTCTTCAGCACGTTTTATGCTCGCCGAGCCTTTGCTATAAGAAACCGTATTGAGTACATCAACACGGTTTCCCGGCAGCAAGAAACCCGCCACGCCAATCACATCATTCACGCGAATGGTAATGGCTCGTTTGTTCTCTGGAATTAACGCAGCAAGCGTCGAGCCCTCACCAGGCACGGTTAAACGTTGCTCTATGATGATTTCACCAGGGTAAATCGCTCCTAGCACGATTTGCCCACCAGCTCTTTAGGGTCGGTATATTGCGAGAGCTCACGCCACGACTTTTCCAACAGTTTCGTCGTGAGATGTTGTGGCTCAATCACACTACCAGCCGGAATTTCTATGGCCGCAATCACCACAGGTTCTCGCTCAACCACTTCGACATCTTGTTGAGGCGTCAGCTGCTTATCCATCCACTGCTGACAAAATACGGCCGCCAAACCAAATAAAATTGAGAGTAAAAACAGTAAARTAATTTGGACTACGACTCATCGTGCACCTCCGCCTTTACCATCCGCGGTAAAGTAAACTTCCCAAGCCCTTTCTAGTACTTGCCGAGTGATGACGGGCTCTGACTCTTCAAAAGCAACAATATCGCGGCATGATACCTGCAATGTCTTTTGGCAAACAAGGATAATAGTGCCAACACTATGTTGCTCATGCAGTTCGGTTAATCGGTCAAACAMCCSGCTCAAGTGATAGCGATTTCCGTCGCGCCATGATTTGCCATAGCTCTTGGTACTCATCTTTCATAAGCGGCTGGAACTGGATCTTGTAACCTAAACGGCGCAAGAACGCGGGGTCACTGATTTTTTCTGGATCTAAGTTGGTTGAAAACGCCAACGTGRGAATAAAAGGAATGGTGATTTGTTGGCCATTCGGCAAAGAGAGGTAATCATAGAAATACTCCATCGGCACAATCCAGCGGTTGAGCAGTGTCGCCACCGGCATGGGTTGACGGCCCAAGTCATCGATAATGAAGATGCCATTATTGGCCATCATTTGCAGTG
>NZ_NPKW01000081.1:0-6864 GCF_002265885.1 Vibrio sp. 03_296 | reverse complement strand
AAGAAGGAAAAGTTAGAAAACAAGGATGAGAGAAACACCAACAGCACCGTCTCACATAAAACTCAGCACATCCCCGCCACGCCCCCCTACCGTCATTCCCGTGCACACGGGAATCCATTCATCCACGCACGCCGGATGTCGCGTTTGGAAATACACTCACCCCAGACAACAACATAGATCAAAACTGACAACAACACTGGCAATGAAGCGGTAATACCGAGCTACAAGACTCGCTGTACGATGGATCCCCGCCTTCGCGAGGATGACGAGAAAAAGGATAGAAAGAAAAAGCCGACAGTCCGAAGTAAGAAGGAAAAAGTTAGAAAACAAAGGATGAGAGAAAACACCAACAGCACCGTCTCACATAAAATCTCAGCACCCGCCACGCCCCCCCCAGTTGTCATTCCCGTGCACACGGGAATCCATTCATCCACGCACGCCGGATGTCGCATTTGGAAATGCACTCACCACAGACAACAACATAGAGCGAAACTGACAACAACACTGGCAATGAAGCGGTAATACCGAGCTACAACACTCGCTGTACGATGGATCCCCGCCTTCGAAAGGATGACGAGATAAAAAATGAAAAAGAAAGGAATCGACCTAGCTCAAATATAAGTCAGAAGTGTAGAAAACTAGAAAACTAGAAAACTAGAAAGGCAACTGCAACTTAGCACGAAAACAAAGGCCCTAGAGAGTTAGGGCCTTGTCTATTATCTTGATAACTTATTTATCGCTAATGGATCACTTTGTGGCTCAGGCAACTTGAGCGCTTTCACCTTATCTAGCCCACTTTGCGTAATCCCACCTTCATACCTCGGTGTTGGGTCACCTGGGTAGAGAAACGCTTTAGACCCCGGATTCCACGCTTGGAAGAAAGCACTCAGATCCGTTTGAGCAGCATAAGAGGCGCAAAGCATCAACATGTCACTCTTTCCAAACCCCGAGGTTTGACACATGTTCTCACCTTTTAGCTCAGACAAACCCTCAGTCTCATTACGCGTTAATCGATGCATTAACTTAAAGAGGTTCCACCCTGTGATCCCTTCTTCCGAGCTGTAGTACCTTGGCAACTCATCGCCATACCACTGCTGAATATCAAATTCACTCTCGGCCCACTCTTTAAGTTGTGCAAACATCACTAAGCGCTCACCCGCACCGCCTGCGCCCCATGCATGACCACTCTCCATACGCACAAAATCTGGCGCGATTCGGATATCTTGCTCAACGCGTGCCATTTTTCCTAAGTACTTATCCTGCATGTACAACGCCAGTAGGTTATTCACCACTTCGGTTGCGCCATCCACATTAAACGGAGCCTCTGCAGCGTTATGCCCAACCTCATGCCATAACAACCAGCTGTTCAGTGGCGCTGTATTTAGACTTTGGCTCTTAGCATTAAAGCTCGCATTCATCACTGGGTAACCGGAGTGAGCTGCGCCAATACTGATCGCGACATCATTTACAAAGTGATGACGGTTGTTAGGATTGCTCTGACTGGTCGCTTGACGATTTAAGCTCCCTTCAACCCCTTCATCACGAGCGTAAAAGTCATTGAGATCTGCCGAAAAACGATCGAGATCCTGAGCGAACTGTTCGATACCGCCAGCGTAACCAGCAGCATTCAAGTTTGCTTTCGGGGCTGTAAAGACAAAGGTATCTGAAATCACCTCACCCATTGGCGCAGGAGAGCTCAGTGGATTTTGCCATTTGCCCTGTTTAAACAGAGGCGCATCGACCGTGCCACTAAACGTTAAGCTCACTTGCTCGCTATTGCCACCTTGGGCATAAATCAAACCACCATAAGGAACGGTAAACTGCTGACTTGTGGCATGGCCACCACCAATAACAAACGACTTGGTCATTCTTGGTGGACGCTGCAAACCGAGCTCATGTTTTTCACGACCGGTTAAATCATCCGCCAAAGCGATGGTGATAGTGACTGGCGCTTCCTCCCCAACCACCGACACCGTAAACGGCTGCTGCGCGACCGCCCACTGGCCTGTTGGCTGGCGGTTGCCCGCAAACCATGCAGTCGTCAAGTTACGCATATCCAAAGTAACATTGCGGCCACCCGCCCCCTCACCAGCTTCCCCGGGGAATGCACGGACATCCACCTTGATGTCTAAATCCCAAAAAGAACGACCAAGCATTAATCGGGTTAACGGCTTTTCCATGTAGTTAAGCGGATAACTTGGGTTCATTTGACCAGAATAACCACCAGCCTCATCACCATAGACCATGTTCAACCGGCTCAACTCAGATTTCACCTCTTCTGGGCAATGAGTATTACCGCCTGCCACATCATTGGTGTAACAGTTTAAGAATTGAGTAAAACGCTGGAAACCTAACTCATCATCACTCTGTGATTCGTAGCGATAATCAAGGTCGTTCCATAGCCAAACCGTCATATTTTGGTAGATACGGTTGAGATCAACACTGCTTAAGCGCTCACCCATTTTCCCTTTGGTGCGGAAATAGCGCTCATGCTGATACAGCGCCTCAATATTAGTCCCTAAGTTAGCGGCTTTCACCATGGCTTGCGATTCCGCTTCACCAAGCTTGAGCTCAGTGTAGTAAGGCACATACATACCCCCGCCAGTGGCTATGCCGTTCCCTGGGCGGTATTCCAAACAGTTTACTTCATAATGAAATTGGCTATCGTTACACTCTTGATAAGCGGGCTTTCCGTTGACCAAGAAGGCGTTCAAAATGCGTTGTTTCGCCACAGCAAGGCTGTCTTCATCCAATATAGGCTGTTGATGTTCATCGACAACCACATGGCCCTCTTCATCTTTACGCCAATGCTGTGCTTCATCAATAAAGGCGACGTTAATGATCGGGTTGCCATTCTTATCCAGCACTGGCTCACCCTGCTCATCCAACTCAGGCCAACGTGCCATCTCTAGATTGGGTTTATCGTCTGGCTTGCCTTCTACTTGATATTGCCACTCAACCGAACCATCGTTTTTAATGGTGTACGGCAACATCGGTTTACCATCAGCGCCTTGTACCGCCGCATAGCGCTCCAACACCCAAATACCGTGCTGACGCTGATTACGCGGGCGATCAGGATAACCGCCACTTGGCCCATTGCCATTTGACACCACACTTTGCCCCATGCCAAACGCGATACCCGCACTATCGAGTAGCCGAGTGACCTCCCCCGCGTTAGCACGATTGATGATGGTTTCCATCATCAAAACATTGCCACCACGATTTACGTACTCAATGAGATCCGAGACGTCTTGCTGGCTCAATTTAGGCTTATTGGTATTGGCGCTCATCGGCAGATCGTACGCGCCGATGCCCTCATGACCTAAATACTCATACCCATTGATGATCACAATCGGCATAGCCTCAGGGTCCAGATTCACAAAATCAGAGAGTTGCTCCGTTTTAGACGCTAAACGACGATCGATAACAAAATCGGCCAGCTCACCCATCACTTGGCCATGACGCTTAAAGTAGACATAAGGAATATTGGTACCAACCGTCAGTTCTTGCGCCGATTTGCCGGTTAAATAACGCAGCGTATTGGCAAAGAAGTTTGCCATGTCGTCAGTGTCGCCGGATTGCTTACACGAGCCACCTGGATTCACCCCGCCATTCCAACTAAAGCCATTCGGACAAACCAACACACTGTTGTATCGCGCGTTGCCCATCACCATCACTTTGCCTTTGCCCAGCTCACCAATGCTCATGAAAGGCAGATTGAAGGTTGCCGTTTCCGCCGACACTTTTTCTGGCACTACCGAAGAAGGGGCTTCGGTGATAAACGCCAGACCTTGCGCATCCCAAGCTTTCGGTTGACCAAAGTCGATCCAGTAATTGTTGTCGTTACGAGCCATCATGACCGGAAACGCGCTATTGGCAATATTCACCGCCGCCTGACCACGTGCATTACCCGTACTTCCGTAGAAGTTGGTGCTGTCATGGAACACATGGAAACGTTCTACTTTTTTCCATCCAGCTTGCTGCACTTGCTGAGTGGCCCCCCAAAGCTTTTGGATATCCGCCTGAATGCGGCTTGCTTGCGGATCGAGTGCGCCTTTAACCACTGGCATTTCAAAGGTTGAACGAGCAGATAGTTTGGCGAGCTGCTGATCGATATCTGCCGCGAGGCCATGAGCAAATTGCTGTTCAAATTCACCCGGAACCAGCTGCGTTTGGCCTCCCCCCACGTCAAGTAACGTATCATCACTATTGAGCGACAAAGAGATCGCTTCATTGACCACGTTCGGATAGAGGGCAAAAACCTCGGTAACTTTTTGAGGAAGCGTTACGTCACTGGTAGTAAGGTCAGCATAACGATGCACCAGCTTTTCAACGTTTTTCCCCTCATTTCCTTGAGCGAGCTCAGTCAGGTGAAAGGCAGTTTTATTACCACGTATCTCACCCAGTTCAAACGTATCGATAGCAAAACTGATGTTTTCGCCCCAAGAGAATTCAAAGCGGCCATCACCGATCATACTTCCTTGCTTATCGACTCCAGTGACACCTCGACCATGGGTACTGAAATACGCAATACCATTGACAGGCAAACCTTGCTCATTGAGCAACTGTGCTTGAGTTAAGATAACTTCGCTCGGTTTATAAACCAGAGACTCTTCAGCACTTGCTGAGACGAAACCACTCGTTAAGTCACTCGATGCGCCGGGCGTCACCGCCGGTGCAACATCGGGCACATGCGTCGAAGGCTGCTTATCCACTTGGTTATCATTACTCACTTTCTCGGTGATCAACGCTCGAAACTCATCAACAGGCATGTCTAGATTGTGGTCAAAATAATGTTCGAACGTGAGCGCATCGCGTGACGAAGACAAATCCAGCTCTATTGTATTGCCCTGAGTGCTGCCGATGTTTTTAATCAGCGTTTGAATATTGCTCAGACGTACTGGAGAGGCTTTATATTCATCGGCTTGAGCGAGCGGCAAAACTTCCACATTGACGGCACGACTGCGAGTTTGTTCCGCAACGTATGGGGTAGTAAAGGTTGCAAGTGTGCGGCCTTGCACCATACACACCACATCCTCTTTTTGGGGAACATCGAACTGATTCGCAGGCCCACCATTACACTCAATCGAACCGCTCAACATCAAGTGCCCATCCAAAGATAAGGCGCTAACGATGATCGGATCATCAACCCCAATATCGGGCAGCTCGGGTTCAACTGTTGGAGGGAGAACGGGGGCAAGCACTCGCTCTTCACTACCACAAGCCACCAGCATAGAAGCAATCAAAAGCGACAAAAGGCTTCGTTTCAAGATGTCATCCTTCTTAAGATACATTGAACAAGCAGACTTTCTTAATTAGCTCAAATCAAGAAGAAAAAGACGAAAGAACTGCAATTAAATTAATTTTAAAGCTCATTTTTTACAGTTCAATATTCTATATATGAATTAAAATTTGGGAAATAGAAATGAATCAGTACATCTGAAAATGTGGCAGAGACAGAGATTTCGTCATAACGAGCCATACCCCCAGCTGTCATTCCCGTGCTCACGGGAATCCATTCATCCACACGCGCCGGAAGTCGCGTTTGGAAATGCACTTGCCACAACCAACAACTACATAGAGCAAAACCAATAACAACACTGGCAATGAAGCGGCAATACCGAGCAACAACACTCGCTGTACGATGGTTCCCCGCGTTCGCGAGGATGACGAGCGGAGAGACTGAGAGAAGCTAACAGACAGAAAAAGGATGAGACAAGACACATCAACAGCGACACTATCCCATAAAAATCAGCACACCGCCGCCATACCCCCTGCTGTCATTCCCGTGCACACGGGAATCCATTCATCCACACACGCCAGATGCCACATTTGGAAACGCACTTGCCACAACCAATAGCTACATAGAGCAAAACCGACAACACTGGCAATGAAGCGGTAATACCGAGCTACAACACTCGCTGTACGATGGGTCCCCGCGTTCGCGAGGATGACGAACTGAGAGATAGAAAGAGGCTAACAAACCGAAGTTGTAAAGAAGAAATTTGAATAACAAAGGATAAGATGAGACAAGACACATCAACAGCGACACTATCCCGTAAAAAATCAGCACACAGCCGCCACGCCACCGGCTGTCATTCCCGTGCACACGGGAATCCATTCATCCACACACGCCAAATGCCACGTTTGAAAACGCACTTGCCACAACCAACAACTACATAGAGCAAAACCAATAACAACACTGGCAATGAAGCGGTAATACCGAGCTACAACACTCGCTGTACGATGGATCCCCGCGTTCGCGAGGATGACGAACTGAGAGATAGAAAGAGGCTAACAAACCGAAGTTGTAAAGAAGAAATTTGAATAACAAAGGATAAGATGAGACAAGACACATCAGCAGCGACACTATCCCGTAAAAACTCAGCACACCGCCGCCATACCACCCATCGTCATTCCCGTGCACACTAGAATCCATTTATCCACACGCGCCGGATGTCGCGTTTGGAAACCCCCTTGCCACAACCAACAACATACATAGAGCAATACCGGTAACAAAGCGGTAATACCGAGCTACAACACTCGCAGTACGATGGATCCCCGCGTTCGCGAGGATGACGAGCGGAGAGAGAAAGGACTAGAGACTAGAAACTGAGCAAGTAAAAGACAGAAATGGAGAGTATCAACAAAGAACGAGGAACCTAAAGCTGCATTGCTCGAAGCAGACTTAGCTTTGCTTCCTCTTCACCATGGATCAAATGAATCTCCTTCGGCTTTTGCGCAATACCTTGAATAAACGCCAGTAGATCGGCTTGGTCTGCATGGGCCGAGTAGCCAGACATCGTATGTATCTGAGCTCGAACTTCCACCATTTCGTGCTCAATTTGTACCGTTTTCGCGCCA
>NZ_NPKW01000809.1:0-1332 GCF_002265885.1 Vibrio sp. 03_296 | reverse complement strand
TTTTCAGTTAACTTCAAAGTTGAGATCATTTTGCATCGGACTATACTTATGAAACTGGTGGTTTATAAGGGGTAACGCTATGGATAGCAAAACAGTTCAAACAGAGAACAAAAATGGCACTCATACCCTTTCTTTGCCTAAGTTAGGTGAAATCGATTGGCAGCTTATCTGGATTCAAAGAGTTCATGCTTGATGAAAACGCATTTGTTACCGTATTTGGGCTTGAAAGAAACATTTTGCACGCAGAGGAAGTGCTAAAGCGATTGGCACCCAGCCAGCGGCAAATCGCGATTGATACTTTTCGCCATGTGATGAAGAGTGGTGAATCGCAAGTATTCCGTTGCTGCCTTGTCTCTCCATTAGAGCGTGTTCATTTTGTTGAGTTTTACGTCGAGAAAAAAAATAGCCAGACCTTAGTTGGTACACTGACGCCACTTCTAACAATAGAGTCCTGTATGCAAGTGGCAGAAGTCTTTTATTCTCTGTTTGAAAACCCTCACCATGGCGTGCTTATACGATGAAACACCAGAATATTGGTGTGCAATAAATATTTTGAACATACCACGGGCTATCAAAGGAAGGATATTGCCGGTTTAAAAACCAGTATTTTTTAATGCCGAGAAACACTCGGACCTATACTACCAAAACTTATGGAAGCAGCTTACCGAGCTAAATTATTGGTCCGGTGAGATCCTTACTCGAACATGCTCGGGAGACAATGTACCGCAAGAGTTAACGATTCAGAAGATTAATGATGGGATAGGAGGTGCTTACTATATAGGGATCAGTTCCAACCTTTCAGAGCGATTACATAGCATTAATGACAAAGATAATGGTGGTATTGACCTTCTTACTCAACTACCGAGAAAAGAACGCTTTCTTGATCAACTAGAGGGGTTGTGCCAAAGCAATAATAGTGATGTCGGCCTTATTATGCTTGCCATCCAACCTAAGTATGTTGAAGATAACCCATCGGCGATAAAAAAGAATTTGCCCGTTTTTACAAATGGTTCAGGCGCTAACCTTATGTGGCATATTTGGGTTCAGATAGATTTGTCGTGTGTTTAAAATTTTCGAAAACACAGGTCGCGCATATTCGCCAGATCAACCAGACCATAAAGCGTTTTTTCTCAAGCTCCGAATGGCAGAAAATGAAATATCAAACGCTTTGACTCAAGGGAGTATTGGTATATCGGTACTCGGTATTGATGCCAAAACGCCACGCAGTTTGTTCTCCCATGCCAATCAAGCGTTGCTAGAAATGCATTCTGGTCACAAACATCGCGTCTCGTTCTATGATCAAGCGATTCACAAGCAGATAGAGCAAAAAAA
>NZ_NPKW01000808.1:0-976 GCF_002265885.1 Vibrio sp. 03_296 | reverse complement strand
AGTTTGGCCCTGTATTGCCAGTGATTAAGTATTCAACTAGTCGCGGATGCAGTAGCGGCAGCGAACAGCGTCGAAGTGGGCTTGGGTGGCTCAATTTGGGGGGATGTTGAGCAAGCGAGCGAGTTAGCCTCCAAGTTGGAATGTGGTTCGGTGTGGATCAACGGCCATGCGGAAGTTTTGCCTCACGCGCCATTTGGCGGCTGCAAGATGTCTGGCTTTGGCGTGGAGTTTGGCCTAGAAGGGCTACTCGAAAACAGCCTGCTGCARGTCGTAAACATCAATAAATAGGGTGCTTTTCTAAGCTCAATAAACCTAGATACCTCTTATCAGCTTTATCGCTGGCAAGGGGTATCGACCGTTCCTCTATGCCTATTTTTAATCTGTGATCCTCAATCGGCGGTCGGTTTATTTTCACCTAACAAAGCCAGCCAGTGGGCRRGTCGGCTGAATTTTTGGCATCACAGTAAGGTTAAGAGCGAACGCGACAGGCCAAGCGACAAAGAACGAATCTCGCCACGCACTCAACCAGTGCAGATTTAGCCCGACTTTACTCAGTGATATCACCCCAGACATCATCAATGCCATAAACAGCGAGCCTAGAATTGCTTGGATTAGAATCTCTTTCTTACTCATTTCCCTATCTCTAATTGCTCACGAAAAGTGCAAGTWGATTACTACAAGTTGTCTATTCATTCCTGAGCAGGCTTTTTTTGCATTATTATCCCAGCTACAAAGCAAATAGATAAATAAAACGATAAGTCAGTACTCAACAAGAATAAGGAATTACTATGTCTCTACAACAGGATTTTCGCGACGCAATGTCTAAACTTGCTGCAGCAGTGAACATTGTCACTACAGGCGGCGTGGCTGGTACTGTCGGTATTACTGCTACTGCGGTTTGTTCAGTCAGTGACTCACCTGCAACGGTTTTGGCKTGCGTTAACCGTAACAGCGCCTCTAACGCCATCTTCAAGAA
>NZ_NPKW01000807.1:0-860 GCF_002265885.1 Vibrio sp. 03_296 | reverse complement strand
ACAGCGCGAAGTTGTTCAAACTGATTGGCGTCATGACTGTGATGAATGCCAAAACAATGGTAATAGGACGCGTCAACCCAACACAAAACCAGTTAACGTAGGTGAAACCTCTAGTAGAGAACTGACTACCCAACCAGCGCCATTACTTAGCCACATACCCGCAGGGGCAACCACTGACAGAACCAAAGTTGAAGTCACCGTAAAAGAAAGTAGCGGAGTGAACACTGGCTTGGCAGAAGCAGGAACGAACTTATCTACCATAGGGGTGATTTTAGATAGTACCCAAACCGCTAAAATTGCAGGAACAATCGCACCACCATAAATTAAGCAGTTCAATGGGAAATACAACCAACAACCTTCAAATTCTGGAGCGCTACCTACACCAGAAAGGAGGCTCGCTTTTCCAATAGCTTTGGTGACATCATCGCTGCTGCAACGGCTAACGCAATGTATTCGTTCACTCTAAAGACCTTTGCGGCAGGAAAAAAGAAAACCGCATTGGCAGAAAAAGAACACTGCGACAGAAATAGAACAGGAAGAAAAATACTGTATCAGAGCTTTCAGAAATGACGTTGGTCG
Source organism: Vibrio sp. 03_296 (assembly GCF_002265885.1). Lineage (NCBI taxonomy): Bacteria > Pseudomonadati > Pseudomonadota > Gammaproteobacteria > Vibrionales > Vibrionaceae > Vibrio > Vibrio sp. 03_296. The sequence goes on along the minus strand of NZ_NPKW01000807.1, from coordinate 281 downwards.
CAATCAGGCCTGAGAGTAACCCCATCAGCATCCCCGCCCCGCAATCGCTGGCACAACAGGGCCAAAGATACCCGCGACAATACGCATAGCATTTTGGAATAAWTTACCCTTCTCCTGCTCCACTTCCACCCCTTTTGGCGCAGCACTCGCACCGGACAGTGCTAGGTACCATTTTTCAACGTCGACACCAATGACTACCTGTGTCTGACCTTGCCCAAGCACTACACCTTTTACCCCCTGAATGGCTTCTAATTTATCTTTATCCACTTTCGATTCATCGA
>NZ_NPKW01000806.1:0-1448 GCF_002265885.1 Vibrio sp. 03_296 | reverse complement strand
GATACGCTTACGAATTTACAACGGCTATTAATGAATTTTTCAATGTAACGCTGCCAAAAGTTGCAGGCTCACTGGTATCCAGAATTACGGATAATTTTCAGATTTTGAAACCTGCATCTTCAAGTTGAACGGGTATAGCTCTGCCTACTTCAACAAGAGCAAAACGGTTGGAAGAAATAAACCGTCTCCCAATCGTTTCTCTGTCTATAGATTCATTGATGGCGAGATATGCTCTTTCTCTCAATCCCACTAAACACATGCTCTTAATTCAGCATTAGCGATACACGTAGCCACTTAACAGCTCAGTATGGACTTGGTTTGTTCAAGGACAAGCTCTCGGAACCATTGATGAGCTTGGCTGTTTAATGTCCTTTTATGCTCGATTAAGTAGACGTTTAGATCTAAATCGATACTCTGCTGCGTCAATGGAATGGGAATGAGTTCATCACTCACTTGTCCGAGCAAGTTGGAGGAGACCAATATTGTTGGTGTTTCTTTCATCACTTTTATCAACGTGCTAAGTTGACCGCTTTTAAATACAATATCTCTGCATATACCTGCCTTCTAATATGATCCACCGGTTATGCGTTGCCGACATGGAACGAATATCCAAGGTTAGATCAACAAAGCGGTAGTTTAGACAATCCTCGAGGGTCACCGAGTCTTTTGTGTTAAAGGATGCTGTCTGCACGACGTAAACACAGGATAGATTTTACCTAGATCAGTACAGAGAAAATCAACTTCATTCGTTGGCTTCTCTAGATGCAACGTAAAATCTATCGTTCTCTCTACTAATTGTTGTGTTGGTTTTTTTGTCGGTAGGGTATTCGACCAAACTTGCTTTAGGAGCTTGATTAAAGAGCGCAATACTAAGTTTTCCGCATATCAATTCGCTCATTAGAGGAGGAACAGAGATCGCMAAAGTATGCTTGCAGTTTTTAGGGCTGAATGAACTAGAGTCGACAATGTCTTTGATGTTTGAGAGTACTTCACTTATTGCCCTCTCAAGCTCTATTGCTTTTTGTGTTGGAACCAAGCCACTTGATTCCCGATAGAATAAGGGGTCATGAAACACGTCTCTTAATTTTCCTAAAATTCGACTCATTGCCGGCTGGGAGATATAAAGGGCTGAGGCAGCTCGTCGATGACATTCTCGCTTTTAATAGAACACTAAAGAGACCAAAAGATTGAGATCATGCGAGATAACTCTTGTTCGATAGTTTTCATAGCATCCTTAGAAAACGTTCATATTCGGAAGTCGATAAGATATTGTAGAATAGCTTAGCGCGTGTGAACTTTGCTGTACGTTTACGCTCAGAAATACATCGGTAGCCACATTGACATAAATGCCAGCGATACCATGCTAGCATAGTTCCTTTTTAACTTGTCATATCTGGTTGATATTGATCGATAAGACTTGATTTTAGCAAACGCATTTTCCACTAAAT
>NZ_NPKW01000805.1:0-915 GCF_002265885.1 Vibrio sp. 03_296 | reverse complement strand
AAGATCGGTATATTCATCCTGGACAGTGCTTAACTTATGTTCAGAATTGTCCAGTGCCTCTGTCATTGACTGTAGTTTAGACGAACTTTCAGTTAGTTTGATACAAGTGCTCTCATAGCGTTCTGAGAGTTCAGTCAGCTGAGACTCAAGCCTTTCCACATCGTTAAGTGCGTATTCTGCGTTGTACTGTTAGTGCTTGAATGCGCTTTCTCGACTTTTGATAGATTGGCTTGGAGACCTATAAWTGGTATCTTGCTGGTTTCTAACCTGTCATTTGCTTGATTGAGTGAACTCGTAAGTTGACTGATATTTTTTAATAACTCAGATTTCTCGTTTTGTGATTCGACTAGCTCAGATTGCAGAGCTTCAATTTTCTCCTCTAGTTCATCATTTGCATCTGTAGCCCTTTGGAGAGTCTTGTTCAATATCCTAAAGCTCTCCCTCTGACTGCTCTTTTTGTTTGATCGCGTGTTGGCTGATTGCCTCTGCTTCTCTAATGCGTGTGTAAGTAATTGACTCAAAAATGGGGTATGAATACTGTCATTCATAGCAATAACAATATCTCGAAGTGATGTAGAGATATCGTATTCCTTTCTTTCGAGAAGATCCTGAATTTCCGCTGGTAGCTCATATGAGGTTCTTACTTGAGTTGTTGCTGATGGGGGTGTCATTTTGAGCTTCTGGAATCCTACCGTCAGCAATGAGCCTTTCCAAATCAGCTTGRATCGAAGAGTCTTTTCCTCTTTGTAATACTCTCTAATTCGCCACCCGCTAGGCTTCTTTCCTCTGCTAATCAGCTCATTAGCGGCTTGGATGAGGTCTTCATCAGTGTAAGTTTTCGGCCTTGCCATGCTGTTCACCATTATTATTGTTTTTTTAATGAAAGTTAGTAAGTTAGTAAGTTAAGAACTTAAC
>NZ_NPKW01000804.1:0-696 GCF_002265885.1 Vibrio sp. 03_296 | reverse complement strand
CCTGCAATGAAAGTTACCAACAGTGATGAAAACAAACTGTCCCCACAAAGCGGACAACATTAGATTCTCAGATTAATGTTGTGCCACCAATCATGGTGATATGGAGTATGCATGAGCCGTATACGAGGCCGTACGTACGGTTCTGTGAGAGGGTGAGGCGTAACGCCTCACCCTACTCAATTTTGCCGCACGATTCTCAGACCATGCTTAGTTTTCGCTTCTAAAATGGGATGGTTCGCCCACTAGATTGTGGTAAAGTCCGCGCCTGCGTTTTAGCGCAGTGTGACTGTTTTTACTGACTCTTCAACCAAGCACAAGGTTAAGCCAATGCCATTTCTACTCTCTCATTGAGTTCTGAGCTGATCCACGCCCTGCCAAAAGACTTCAAGAAACCGACCGACATTCAAGTGTTGGCCATTCCTGAGCTGTTGGCTGGTCAAGATCTATTGGCTTTGGCAAATACAGGCAGCGGCAAAACACTGGCTTATGGACTGCCTTTGTTGGAAAAACTAAGGGTACATCCAGGAGCAAAAAAGCGCTGATTTTGGTACCAACACGCGAGCTAGCAACGCAAGTGAGCGAGGCGATTAACCAAGTTGGTCAAGCGYTTGGCCTTAACGCAGTGTGTTTGTGTGGTGGTGTGGACAAAGAGCAGCAGCTGCAAGCGCTTGCGACAAATCCTCATCTTCTTGTTGC
>NZ_NPKW01000803.1:0-338 GCF_002265885.1 Vibrio sp. 03_296 | reverse complement strand
AAAGATGGCTTTACCGAAGCTGAGCGTTACTTCCAGTTTTCGGGGCAAAATGCGATTTATCTGTCGGTGAAGGCGACCAAAGATCAGGACATGAATCCCAGTCGCTGAATCGGTCAAAAGCTTACATTGCGCATAAAAATGAGCAGCTACCCGATGATTGCAATCAAACTCTGGTTGACATGACTTACTACTTGCAAGGGCGTTTGGACATGATGCTGAAAAACCTCCTGCAAGGGGCTGTTTTAGTTGCCATCATGTTGAGTATTTTCTTGCGTGTGCGTTTAGCGCTGTGGGTAATGATTGGCTTGCCCGTTTGTTTCCTTGGCGCGGTGATGGTG
>NZ_NPKW01000802.1:0-865 GCF_002265885.1 Vibrio sp. 03_296 | reverse complement strand
CAATGTAACTTGCCCAGCTTTCCGTAGACTACTTGAGCGCGCCAAGATGTTGATCGACCCTTAAGCCCACGCCGTACGCGTTATAAGTTTGTACAAAATCTTTCGAGTTGGCCGCCACACTGTTGTTTACCGTCTCTACCTTTTTATAACTCACGTCAGCGGAAAGAAAATCAGTAATGCGGTGGTTGTAGCCGACTTGGAAAAAGTAAGCGAGTTCTTCCTCGTTGCCGTTGCTTACCATCGTTGCCCCCACGTTGGTGTACATGGAGCCCATTTCCCCTTTGCGTATGCCGCAGCAGGAAGCGTAGTCACGAATGACAAGAGTTGATTAAAGAGAGTTTTTCATTATCGACACTGCCTTTGTTGTTCATTTGCCGAGCGGCAAACGTGTTCCTTGTTTATTCCTTAATACCTTACTAAGCAAAAAACAGTCCGCTTTTCATAGTAAAAGTTTAGGCGGGTTAACAAAAAAGTGAGAAGGTTGATCGGCAGCGACCACCTTGTTTAGGTCACATCTTGAGAAAAAAACGGACATGGGTGAGCAAATAGCCAAAGCATTGCGCAAGCGTTTGCGAACGATTTCTTTACTAACGGCATGAATTAAAAGATAAAAAAGAAACTAAGGGGRAAATCGAGGGGAGTGGGTATGGAATCTCTGCGATGGTAGCACAAAAAAATTAAAAATCAAGACTTGTCGAAAAAAAATCGCGACCTATAATGCTGAAAACCGGAGCGTCTGCCAACGCTCCGGTTTTTTTGTGTCCGAAGAACRGTAACCTCGTCTGCCAACTTGGTTACTACGCACTCTGCGATGACACATACAAGTTATGAATCAAGGAATTACACAATGCGTATCGAACAAGAA
>NZ_NPKW01000801.1:0-567 GCF_002265885.1 Vibrio sp. 03_296 | reverse complement strand
CCAATGGTGCGTATTGGTTTGATGGATTGCGATGSCTCGAGAGCTTGGCAGCCTCAGAGTGCAATCCGACCTCGTTGATCCTTATCTTGGTATGCAGGTAAACCAAGGTTATCGCCACATTGGGCGTTTCTATCCCAAGTTTTTTAAGGTACACAACCAGCAGTGGGATTATCCCAATAGCCAAACCTTTGCTTATATGAATCAGCCATTTGATCAGGTAATCGTCGATATCGACGCGTTAAATAGCCTTAAAGAACCCGTCGCCAACTACCATTATTTCTCAACCACGGCGCACTTTGAACTGGCAGAACTCGGCGATCACCTAGAACGGTTTGTCACGCCTTCTCTTGCGCCTACTCAATGGCGCGAGGAGCAAGGCAGCAGCGTAGGCCGCATTCACATCATGAAGCAGGATCATTGCGCCAACAGCGCCTGTTGGCTGAAGGACGAGATTGGCCAAAATTACCCTGATGGGCCTTTTGAACACCTACTCTGACTCTGCAGTAAGCAAAATTGGCCTCGTCTATCTTGAAAACGCGGACCCTGTGGCTTTTTACGACGACACGC
>NZ_NPKW01000800.1:0-856 GCF_002265885.1 Vibrio sp. 03_296 | reverse complement strand
CAACAACGAGGAGTGCTTGTTATGACGATTGAAAACGGAGTTCGCATTTTGGCCGGTAGCATGGTGTTGCTATCTCTAGTTCTTACCCAATACGTTCACGAAAATTTTGTTTGGTTGACCGTATTTGTAGGCCTGAATTTGATTCAAAGTGCCTTTACGGGCTTTTGCCCAGCCGTCTTTTTCCTTAAAAAGCTCGGCCTTAAGTAATTCGTTTTATTTGACCGAGTTGTCAGAGTTGTTTGCCTTTTCGCTCTACAATTCGGTCCAATCCTTAAAATCAGAGGTTTGAATATTTATGACTAAAATCGTGATCGTTGGTGGCGTCGCAGGTGGTGCTTCAGCAGCAGCTAGAGCACGTCGTTTGAGTGAAGATGCACAGATAATCATGTTTGAACGTGGTCCTTTTGTCTCTTTTGCGAATTGCGGCTTGCCTTACCACATTGGTGGCGATATCAAAGAACGCAGCAAGCTACTTCTGCAAACACCAGAGAGCTTTCTCGCACGATTTAATGTTGACGTACGTGTCATGAACGAGATTACTGCGATCAAATCGTCACGAAAAACGGTCACCGTCAAAACTTAATCGATGGTAGCGAATACGCTGAAAGTTATGATTTCCTATTATTGAGCCCCGGAGCAGGGCCTGTTGTGCCACCGATTCCTGGTCATCGATAACCTCTTACCCATTCTTTGCGTAACATCCCTGATATGGATCGCATCATTCAAACGATTCAAACCAATAATGTCGAGCATGCTACGGTGGTTGGGGGTGGATTTATCGGCTTAGAAATGATGGAGGCCTTCCATCAATTAGGCATTAAGACCACGTTACTCGAATTGGCGGATCAAGTGATGA
>NZ_NPKW01000080.1:0-2115 GCF_002265885.1 Vibrio sp. 03_296 | reverse complement strand
CTTCCCCATCCTCATCAATCATCACTTGATCATATGCCATGACAAAAACTCCTAACGCTGCGTTAAGGGGTGAGTGCCGCATAAACCAAGCTTCCGCAGACCACTTTCACCACCAAAACTCACCGCATACCAAAAATGCCACGCGGCATGAATCCCGCTTAAACGCCTTGTTATGCTTAAGCTTCAATGGGTTACGTTTTTCTGGAAACAAGATTAACTCGACTTCGATTCAGAAACAAAAGCCAAAACGTAGAAAACAGAAATGACTCATAATTTTGAAAATCAGACTTTGAACTTTGGCAGTCAAAACTCAAAAACCTAAGATCAAATTTCTGATTGAGCCAACCGCCCTAACCTCGCGCTTGCCCGAAAATTAACAGAGGCAACTCTCAGAATTTTTAGCGCCAAAGAATAAGTGTCCAGAAAACAGCGCCCACTGAAGCCAACTTGCCGACAAACACAAAACTGAAAAGCCGAGGGAGCAAAGAAAAACCATAAACCACTGATTTTACTTGATTAAGCATAACGCCCTGCTAAGGGGTGAGCAACGCAATACAAAAGCCGCCGCAAACCACCTTAATCACTAAAATCAACGCATAGTAAAAATGCCACGCGTTGCGAATCCCTCTTGAGCAGTTTGTTAGTCGCGAGGCACCGAGCGACAATTTTAAGCCGAACTAAACTTTGCGAACAACAAACTTTATGTGTTTTGATGCATTTAAGTCAGGCGTAGTTTCAAAGCGCCTACTCAATGAAACCACTTGGAACATAAAACGTCGTAGCAACACCAACAAGCGCTTTTGGAAAACCAATCTCACAGTGCGGACTTTCAACAAAGTCACTGAAACCACGTGGAACTTACCACACCAGAGAAAACGTCATTTCAGCGAGTAAATCGGCTTTTGTACCGACAAACTCACCGAGCGGAGTTGCAACCAAAAACAGACTCTCGATTGCCCTGCTCTGTCAGCACCAAAGAACAAAACAACCGCTAGAACAGTTACAAAACTTTGGACTTAAAACAGCTAAAACTAAGTTCTGATGATCGAAGGTTAATCGGTGTACCAAGCAAACAGCTGCTAAATATTAAGCTCAGAAACATGATTTTGATTGCTAGCTTTTTCTGGCGACTAACGCCTTGCTAAGGTGTGAGCAACGCAATACCTTAGCCTCCGCATAATACCTTAAACACATAAACCGACGCATAGTAAAAATGCCACGCGTTGCGAATCACTCTTAAGCAACTTGTTATACCGCTTTGTTGAGGCTAAAATGACCAACATAAAGACCACTTAAGAGACCGATTATATGACCACTAGAATTTTAGCCGATGTTGCTGCAAGCATTACCGAGTTGAAAGCTAACCCTATGAAAGTTGCAACTAGTGCTTATGGCGAACCTGTTGCTGTGTTAAACCGAAATGAGCCAGCATTTTATTGCGTACCTGCCGAAGCGTACGAAATGATGATGGACAGACTCGAAGATCTTGAACTACTAGCTATCGCTAAAGAGCGTGAATCTGAAGAGAGCATTTCGGTAAATATTGATGACCTATAAACTCGACTTTAAAAAGAGCGCACTCAAAGAGTGGAAAAAGCTTGGCTCTACTCTGCAACAACAATTTAAGAAAAAGCTAATCGAGCGCTTAGATAACCCACATGTGCCAGCTTCAAAACTTTCTGGAGCTGACAACATGTATAAAATTAAGTTGCGTCAATCGGGCTACCGTCTCGTCTACAAAGTTGAAGACGATGTCATCATTGTAACCGTCTTAGCAGTCGGAAAACGAGAACGTAGCGATGTTTACCGTAAAGCCATGCAAAGGTTAGATGATTGATTGCGGTATAACGCTGCGTTAAGGGGTGAATGCCGCATAAACCAAGCTGCCGCAGACCACTTTCACCACCAAAACTCACTGCAAACCAAAAATGCCACGCGGCATGAATCCCGCTTAAACGCCTTGTATGGATAATAACTAACGAATCAGGGTAAGGTGAGACCCAGACTTTAGCTGCAACTAAAGTTCTCTATCTGATAGTTCGATTGAACGCTGGCTCCTCTATTGAGAGACCGATAACAAGAACGAACATCAGATAGAACTCCAAGCATCACACT
>NZ_NPKW01000008.1:0-1856 GCF_002265885.1 Vibrio sp. 03_296 | reverse complement strand
GTCGAAATGCTGACTTGTTTTTGTGGCAGTAACAAAAAATTTAAAAATTGTTGCATAAATAATCAGCTAGTAAACGCAGTACATTTTTGAGTTTTATTTTCTGATGAAGGTTCGCCTAACAAACGCCTCAAAGGGACTGTCAACGCGTGGCATTTCCAGTCCCATTGAGCCGCGGTGGTTATGGTTGTTGTGGTTGAGTTTGGTGGTAATGCGTTGCCAGCCCCTTAGGCGGGCGTTATGCTTAATCAAGTAAAATCAGTGATTTATAGTTTTTCTTTGTTCCCTCGGCTTTTCAGTTTGGTGTTTGTCGGCAAGTTGGCTTTTTTGAGCGCTGTTTTTCGGACACTTATTCTTTGGCGCTGAAAATTCAGAGCGTTGCCTCAATCAATTGTCAGGTAAGCGCGAGGTTAGGGAGGCTGGCTCAATCAGAAATTTGATCTTAGGTTTTTGAGTTTTGACTGCCAAAGTTCAAAGTCTGATTTTCAAAATTATGAGTCATTTCTGTTTTCTACTTTTTGGTTTTTGTTTGTAAATCAAAGTCGAGTTAATCTTAATTCAATTAAAACGTAAGCCATTGAAGCTTAAGCATAACAAAGCGTTTAAGAGGGATTTGGCACGCGTGGCATTTTTGGTTTGCGTTGGGTTCGGTGATTAAGTCACTGTGCGGTAGCTTTTGTATTGCGTGCCTGCACCCCTTAACGCGGCGTTATGCTTAATCAAGTAAAATCAGCTGGTTATGGTTTTTCTTTGTTCCCTCGGCTTTTCAGTTTGGTGTTTGTCGCCAAGTTGACTTCAGTGGGCGCTGTTTTTCGGACACTTATTCTTTGGCGCTGAAAACTATGAGTATTGCCTCAATTAATTTTCGGGTAAGCGCGAGGTTAGGGCGGTTGGCTCAATCAGAAATCCATTTCTAGGTTTTCAAACTTCAAACCAGATTTGCCAAAATCCGAAGTCTGATTATCAAAACTATGATTCATTTCGGTTTTCTATGTGATTCAAAGTCGAGTTAATCTTGGTGCTGATTAATCATAACCCATTGAAGCTTAAGCATAACAAGGCGTTTAAGCGGGATTCATGCCGCGTGGCATTTTTGGTATGCGGTGAGTTTTGGTGGTGAAAGTGGTCTGCGGAAGCTTGGTTTATGCGGCACTCACCCCTTAACGCAGCGTTATGGCTCACAAGGTCCGCAATCTCAGAAATAAAGGTTGTTCACATCAAATTTACGGTATCATGCACAATTGACTAAACTGTAGTTACTTATGCTTATACCAACTAATACACCTTCTTCCTCAAATGTATCTTGCTCAAACTGCCAAGCTTGCTGCTGCCGCCTTGAAGTTATGATTATCTCGGATACTGGAGTGCCAGAAGAGTTCATCGCTCGTGATCAGTATGGTGGTGAAACAATGATGCGATTAAATGATGGTTGGTGTGCCGCTTTAGACAGAGACACTCTAATGTGCACAATTTATGAAAATCGTCCTTGGATATGCCGCGAATTTGAAATGGGTTCTAATGAGTGCTTAGACGAACGTGTTAAGTTCATATAGAACAACAGATTAATCTTTCTGTTCGTTCGTGAGTTGTAAGCCATAACAAACGAGTATGGCGTCAATAGTTAATTTTTCGCCATATTTTCATTCCACATAGTTCCGTCTCTTAGCATTGAATTCAGGATCACAACCATCTTTCTAACACAGGCAATGATGGCTACTTTTTTGGGTTTTCCTGCTTCCAGTAATCGCTGATATGTGGTCTTAAAAACAGGGTTAGATTGCATTGCAGACATCATCGCCATATACAGGACTGTACGCACCTGAGCGCGCCCACCTTGGATAATTCGTTTGCCTTTATAG
>NZ_NPKW01000799.1:0-616 GCF_002265885.1 Vibrio sp. 03_296 | reverse complement strand
GGTTACAACCATTCTGCTGGTTTTCTTCCGCGGCACAGATTGGCGTGGTTTCACCGAACGCTTTTTCTACGATTCGATTGCCTAAACCCAAATCATTTTGATGGAAACGGGCGACGGTGTTTGCACGTCTTGCAGACAACTGCTTATTGTAAGTATCTGAGCCTGTGCTGTCGGCATGCCCTTCCACTGAAATTTTACGATTTGGGTCAACAATACCGATATAGCTACGAATCGCATCTTGATGGATATCGGTTAAACCAAATTTGTTGTGCTGGTAATTCAGCACCAGTGACATTTTTTTCTCATCGAAGAAGCAATGTTCACTGCTGTTTGTGCTTTACTTTCTGCACATCACGATTCAAGACTCGGGCTTCCGTCTGTCCTTCATCAACCACAATCGAGCCTTCGCTTTGTGTGGTTTTGTAATGCGTTGATAGCAATGTTTTGGTTATGATCTGTTCTTCTGATGTATTGACACAATTGGCCTGGGCATAATTGGAAAGCAGCACCAGTAACAGTAAAGGCAGTGTTTTTTCATTTTAATCCTTAAGTCTACCTGTCTCTTCATTAATGAGATTCAAAATATATTTGTATACGTCATTGCCTTCTTTGGCAT
>NZ_NPKW01000798.1:0-1356 GCF_002265885.1 Vibrio sp. 03_296 | reverse complement strand
CATCTTCATAGGCCATGATGATGCCTTCGAATACACTGGCACTCTCAGCCAGAAGGCGCACAAGATTAACATTCTGCTCGTCGCTGAGCTGTGCATTAAAATGACGCGCCCCTAACTCAACCGCTTTAAGCTGTGTCGTCACCGCATGTTGCAGTTCATCAACGTGATAATTGAGTTTATTCTGAGTTTCAGAAATCAAAGATGAGACCATCTTTTCTTTAAAGAAATGATATTTAGCGTCCCCAAGATGCCTAAAGATAAGGCAACCAACAACGCCACGCTGGAATAAATACGCGATTTAAAGCCTAGATTCATAGCTCCCCCTATCTACCCGATAGCCAAGATCTGTTTATTTTGGGAGCACTTGGTTTTCTAATTTATATTCGACAAATGCCGATTTGGAACCAAAAGCACGCCCAGCCAACTCTATAAACATAGCTAGGGTATTGGAAAATATAAAACTAATTTTATATGAAACTATTTGTTTATTTTATGTAAATGAAACCTAGTACATTAAAAACTTTGACCAAACCGCGCCAATGCCACTTAAACCACAAAGGGTTAAAGCACCGATACGGATCTGCTCTTTTGGTAAGCTTGCTGTCGTTAATAGGGCCAACTTGTAACCCAGCCAAGCTGCCGGAATTAAAGGTAACGTGATTTTAGGTGATACAGGGTGAAGAAACCAGCTGGGATCTGGATGAGAAGTGATATCAACGAGCTAAAAACAAAAAACGCTGAAAGATTACCGCGTAACTGATTCGCTTCTTGGTGCTGAAGCAACAATGCCATTGGCGGCCCACCGATACCTGAACTTGTACCAAATAGGCCAGAAAAGAAACCCGCTATTCGTCATACGCAATTGGGAGTGGGTTCGATGCGAAATGGCAGCAAACTTACCGCCACAGCAAACAATACCAGTATGCCGATCCACAAGGCCAATACATTGGTGCTGACCRATCACCAATAAAGCCCCGCCTGCAATCGAGCCTGGCACTCGACCGATCAATCGCCATTTTTAGGCCGCCAATCTCAACACTGCTTTTGTGCTTGAACGCATTGAGAATGGAGATAAACAGTGCCACTAGACAGATAGGCGCTGGTACATATTCTGGAGCAACCATAATCAGCAAGGGTGCCGAAACAATGGCTAAACCAAAGCCAATTGCTGTTTGCACAAACGAGCCAAGAAAAATCAAAAAAAACCGACTAACAATACAGATGTTTTCTGGCATCTTGGTCTCTTCCTTTACCACTCAATACAACGGAAAAATAGTTCGCTCGCACTAATGTACCTGTATCGTGTTCGGTTCTCAATCACTGATAACCGTTAAACGAGTGCGCTCTGTTTTACCC
>NZ_NPKW01000797.1:0-620 GCF_002265885.1 Vibrio sp. 03_296 | reverse complement strand
ATGTAGGGCACGCTGTTTGGCGTGGCTTATCTCATCGGCTCTCCAGTCCGCTGCTGAGTTTCCCAACTCGGGGCTAGCCAAACCTTTGAGCGCTGCGGAGGCAACGGCTGTTTATGCAAAATTAAATCGGCGGCTCTTTTCCGCCACCATGATGGTAGGCGCATTAAGATTGCCGTTAGGAATCGTGGAAAACGGAGGAATCCACTACGCGCAGGTTGGTGATTCCTCGTACACGACACTCTTCATCGAGCACCGCCATTGGGTCATCGTCTGCGCCCATTTGCATGAGCATGAAGGGTGATACGCGCTCTCGACGTTCTCTTTCACCCACTGATCGATTTCCGCATCGGTCACGACATTGATGCCGGGCTGTATCTCTTCACCACGGAACTCATCCATTGCTGGCTGTGCCAAAATTTCGCGAGTAAGGCGGATACAATCTCGCCAATCTTGACGATCGCGCTCGGTCGATAAGTAGTTAAACTGAATTTTGGGTTTGTCCAATGGATTGGCTGACGACGATCCTCAACACTGGCTCGCTCTCAGGCTTGTTTGGCCCAACATGGACTTGGAAGCCATGACCATCAAAGGCGGCTTGTCCATCGTAACGCATTGCCGCG
>NZ_NPKW01000796.1:0-355 GCF_002265885.1 Vibrio sp. 03_296 | reverse complement strand
AGCCATTGAATGGAGAAAGGAATGGCAACTTAGTTAACATACTGTTTTAAATATAAAAAATCAAACCCATCTCTATATCTACTACTTATTTCCATACGCCTTTATGCCAAAGCAAACCCAAGTGTCTACCCTTGCCTCGTTTTCTCTTTTCTTGTTCATCGAGCAGAAATGCCGCACAAGTCACACTCGGTGAGAATACAAAAATCGATTTTCGACTGGGTGATGCTTTGCTAGCCACTCACCACAACAAAAAAAGCCGCCTGTTTGCAGGCGGCTCTTAGGATCATGGCTTGGCTAATCGTAGATTGGCACCACCAAAATATCGACGGGAGATTTGTTCACCAACGTTCTTGAA
>NZ_NPKW01000795.1:0-566 GCF_002265885.1 Vibrio sp. 03_296 | reverse complement strand
ACTTTTGTTTCAAGCCAAAGAAGACAGTGGCATATCTAACAAGCTGAGAAGATCCTCACTTGCCACACTGGATGGCAAGATAAGAATGGATGGCAATAAAACGGAATAGAACGGTATTGAACGCATGTTGTCTGCTACTTGTGGCGACGACGAATCGAGCTAAACACTCATTGTGTCACTTTATCAAAATAATCAGAACAATGTACCAATAAAGAGGTGCGCAAACATCAAAACACAGCTCATATTTCTATTTTTGTGAGCCACTAAGACAAAACTTATATCGCCAACGAAAACCTTCAATAATCCATTTTTATCAATTACTTAAATTCATTTATTTTAATGATTAAATGAACTTTCTCGGGAAAATAAAAAGGAGCGCATTGCGCTCCTTAGGTATAAAACGTGCTTATTGTGTTCTTAAACGCTGCCAGTATTTCTCATAAATGGCGAGCGCTTCTGGACCCACATCATTAATAAACTCCCCTTTCTTCACATCAGCATCAGCCGGGAAAATCGTTGGGTTGTTTTTAGCTCATCAGGCAACAGCGCTCTACCCGCGTTTGTAG
>NZ_NPKW01000794.1:0-1599 GCF_002265885.1 Vibrio sp. 03_296 | reverse complement strand
TTACCGAGTCAGGTTCGACACCTTGTTCTAGTTGTTTTTTGACGCATTTTTACTTTTAGGGTATTTTCACCCTAACGCCGTGAGTCAATCGATCTCAAACCATCGATTCCAAACACTGGTTCTCAGCAATAGCCGTTATTGGCTAACTATAAGCTTCACTGAAATTTGGCTCTGCACTCACACCCTTTTCCAAACAAAAAACGGCATCCGAAGATACCGTTTTCTATTGCAAGAAAAGACGCTTGCCTATTGGCAAGAAAGCGCGGTTAGAGCCGCCAATGACGCACGTTTTTCGCCCGCCATCATGGCGTCATCATCATCATTCACGTATTGGCTTACTCCTTCTTTCACATCTTGCTGGTAGCGTACGACATTATTCAGCACAGAAGCCACGTGCAAACCACGTAAACGACCCACTGTAAACAACGCCGAGGTTCCATCATCGGCTCCCAAGATGCCTTTTTTGTTCCAGTATTGGCACAAAGTTTCTTCATCATCGGTATAGAAGCTGTCGTGAGAACGCACTACGCCCATATGGTAGGGAACAGTTTGCATTTGCAAATAGCCATCCAACCCTTTGAGCAAGCTAAAGCTCGCATAAGCAGGGTAAGCCGCGTCAATGTAGCTTTGACCCCCCTTCATCGCGCAGCAGCCCCTTCCGCTACGATCAACTCACCCAGTGCGATATTCGGTTCGCATCGCACCTGCAGAACCAACACGAATGATGTATTTCGCGCCGCATTGCTTGAGCTCTTCAACGGCAATAATCATTGAAGGTGCACCAATGCCCGTGCTGCAAACGGTGATGGCTTTACCTTGAAACTCACCGTTGAAAAGGCGGTATTCACGGTTCTCTGCTATCAGTTCGGCGTTTTCTTACGTAACGCTGCAATTCGTTCGCGCGATCCGGCTCGCCACACACGATCACTCGTTCTGCGACTTGCGTTTCATCAACACACAGATGAGGCTGTTTACTCATGCGACTGCCTCATCGGCCGATTTTTCTGACTTCTGTTGCGTCGATGCTTGGTTACGCTTCGCTGTACGTGCCCATTCGACGCGTACCATTCGTCAGCAATGAAACATTAGGATTCGCGTACTGCAGTGACATCGGCATACACCCCTTGCATGGCGTAGATGCCGACACTAATGATGTTGATCACCACCCAAAGCACCCAGTTTTCAACATTATTTTCTGGTCATGAGGATTTGCGCCACAATCGGACAATACCGTCATCGTCGAATCCCAAAATGGGAAAGCGTCAGGCTCCAATACTGGCTCAGCAAGCCCAGCGCCGAACACATTCATGGTGTCCACTGCGATATTTGCCAATGCGAAGAAAAATGGATCGATGTACACGGTCAATAACGCAATCGCACACACGCAGAGGCCCGCCGTGATCACCATTTTCTTTTGGCTCAGCCAGCGCACTTCCAGCAAATCCCCTTCGGCATTCGGTCTTGTCCATGCATACCAGCCATAAACGTTAGCACAAAAGAAAACAGACTGTAGCAAAGCAAATCCATATAATTGAATTTGGAAGAAGATCACCGCAAATAGCGTCACGTTAATCAAACCAAATAGATAGTTGATGGTTT
>NZ_NPKW01000793.1:0-1006 GCF_002265885.1 Vibrio sp. 03_296 | reverse complement strand
TTGGCGGTGACGATTCTTGGAGCCCAAGTGTGCACAAAGAATTCCAACTAACCGAGAAACACTACCGCTACCAGTTGCGATTTAGCCCGGCTTCGCGCTAGCGCTCACTCGCCTCCAGGCTTTCCTTCTAAGTCCAAATCCTATAAGCCAAGCCTTGATTTTTTCGTCCAAGGCTTGGCTTTGTCGTTTTAGTGCGTTTTCTTGCACTCGATTACTACTTTTCTGACCAACGTTTACACACAAGATAAAACCACACTCAAATCACAAAACCCTTACAAACATTAACATTCGATTACAAATCTGGTGAAATTTTTATCTAGTTCACATTAATTGATTCGTTTGTCACTATACTCAAAGGGTAAACGTTTTCACCAATTATAAAATTAATTGCAGATTACGAATTACCCCTACAGCAAACCAATAACAAACAATCAGGATTTTGCTTATGAGAAAGGTTACTCTACTTGCTCTGCTCACTGCTGGTGTAGGCTTTGGAACACAAGCTCTAGCGGATACCACCCTTGGATTTACTATCTACAAGTACGACGACAACTTCATGTCGGTTGTGCGCCAAGCCATTGAAAAAGAAGCGGCATCAGACAAAAGCACTCGTATTTTGATGAACGATTCGCAAAACAGCCAGTCGATGCAAAACGACCAAGTGGACGTCATGCTGGCTCGTGGCGTGCAAGCGCTGGCCATTAACCCTGGTTGACCCTGCAGGCTGCCCAACCATCATCCAAAAAGCGAAAATGGATGATGTGCCTATCGTGTTCTACAACAAAGAACCCAGCCCACAAGCGCTAGCGAGCTACGACAAAGCTTACTACGTCGGTACCGACTCAAAAGAATCGGGCATACATTCAAGGTGATCTCATCGCGCAAGCGTGGAAAGCCAACCCAGACATGGGACAAAAACGGCGAATGGCGTATTGCAATACGTGATGCTAAAAGGCGAACCCGGCCACCCAGATGACAGAAGCTCGCACCACGTATTCTGTACAAA
>NZ_NPKW01000792.1:0-759 GCF_002265885.1 Vibrio sp. 03_296 | reverse complement strand
CAGCCCCAGCAGAAATCATTCGGACTGGGATGGAAATTGTCGATAAACGGCTTACACACCATTTTGGGCGTGACTCAGCACTAAAATCGAGGCGAAAGAGCATCAATTTACTAAAATGAGCTTTATCATTCCCCGCAGCCATCACACTGCAATTTAGCCAACAAGGTAGTAAACGGATGTTGACCGCACTGGTAATCGACGATGAACCTTTTGCTCGCGAAGAGCTCACAGACCTGCTTAGCGAAACAGGTGACATTGATGTGATTGGCGACGCCGCCAACGCGATTGTCGGCTTAAAGAAAATTAATGAGTTAAAACCGGATGTGGTGTTTCTCGATATTCAGATGCCACAAGTTACGGGCATTGAACTGCTAGGGATGATGRATCCAGACACCATGCCTTACGTCGTCTTCGTCACCGCTTACGACCAATACGCTATCCAAGCTTTTGAAGACAATGCGTTTGATTACCTACTCAAGCCCGTTGATCCAGAACGCTTACGCAAAACGGTTAAACGCCTGAGTAAAGCCGCCAGTCATTCCGCCTTGAGCCAGCACATCGCCAGTTTAGCCCAGAGACCTCGATCAAATTCCCTGTATTGGTCACAACCGCATTGTGATCATGGCGACAGAGAGCGTCGAATGTGCCTACAGCGACATCAGTGGTGTGCATGTGCGCTCAGCCAGCCAAACCGCCAGCACTCAGCTCACGTTAAAAGTGCTGGAAGAAAAACCTCATTGGTGCGCTGCCACCGCCAAT
>NZ_NPKW01000791.1:0-638 GCF_002265885.1 Vibrio sp. 03_296 | reverse complement strand
GCCTTCATTCAACCCTTCTTTTACGTAGTTCAAGTTGCGTGCCGTCGAGGTACACCAAGCTCTTTTTATCGATAATCACCTTAACGCCTGAATGTTCAAACACTTCGTCTTCTTCAGTTCAGTTCGTCACAAACTCAAGGACGATAGGTCCATACCCGAACAACCAGTCGTCTTCACACCTAAACGTAAACCAATGCCTTTGCCTCGGTTATCTAGGAATGCTCTTACTCGATTTGCTGCGGAATCTGTTAATGTAACGGCCATACTGCACCTTAGTTAAATAGTTTACCAATGGAATGGGAGCATAAGGCCCCCATTATAACCTCAAAAAAACCTTAAAGTTGGTGTTTTTCTTTGTAGTCAGCCACTGCGGCTTTAATTGCATCTTCTGCAAGAATTGAACAGTGCACTTTCACTGGTGGCAATTCAAGCTCTTCTGCAATTTCCGAGTTTTGATCGAAGCCGCTTCTTCGATGCTCTTGCCTTTTACCCATTCGGTAACCAATGAGCTTGATGCAATCGCACTACCACAACCGTAAGTCTTGAACTTTGCGTCTTCAATGATGCCTTCTGGCGTTACTTTGATTTGCAGTTTCATTACGTTCACCATCATGCAGGAGCACCAACATGCCGCTACC
>NZ_NPKW01000790.1:0-510 GCF_002265885.1 Vibrio sp. 03_296 | reverse complement strand
GTAAATCGACGCGAATTTATGTGGGCGATGTTCCAATCGGTGATGGTGCGCCAATCGCGGTGCAATCCATGACCAATACTCGCACCACGGACGTAGCAGCACCGATTGCTCAAATTAAAGCATTGGAAAATGTCGGCGCGACATTGTTCGTGTTTCTGTTCCGACGATGGATGCGGCTGAAGCTTTCAAGCTGATTAAACAGCAAGTATCGATTCCATTAGTTGCTGATATTCATTTTGATTATCGTATCGCACTGAAAGTGGCCGAATACGGGGTGGATTGTTTACGCATCACCTGCAACATTGGTAATGAAGAGCGTATTCGCTCAGTCGTTGATTGTGCGCGTGACAAAAACATACCAATTCGCATCGGTGTCAACGGTGGGTCGCTAGAGAAAGATCTGCAAATGAAGTATGGCGAGCCGACACCAGAAGCTTTGGTCGAGTCTGCTATGCGTCATGTTGATATTCTTGATCGCCTCAACTTTGATCAATTTAAAGTCAGTGTCAA
>NZ_NPKW01000079.1:0-17905 GCF_002265885.1 Vibrio sp. 03_296 | reverse complement strand
TTTTGAAGAGACGAACAGGGTCAACAGGTGGACGCCCATTATCTTTACAATAAAGATGAGCGACTTCATCACGAATGAATTCAAAGTCGATAGCATTATCGATTTTGCGCACTAAATGGTCTTTAGGAACTAACTGTTCCATCGTCACCATTTCCAGTTCGTATTGTTGCGGGGTGGGTTCTTGAAGCATATCGGAGTATCCATATTTCGATACCCCTATTAGATCAAAGGTCTAGCTCGAAAGCTAGACCTTTGTCAGCAGTCTGAGGGGCGAACACGTCGCCCCTTTGATTTCTTAGATTACTCGGTACCACCCACGGTGATCGAATCCAGCTTGAGGGTTGGCTGACCAACACCAACAGGAATGCTCTGCCCGGCTTTACCACATACGCCGACACCGCGATCGATGCTGAGATCGTTACCCACCATCGAGACTTGCTGCATCGCTTCGATCCCCGAGCCGATCAAGGTTGCCCCTTTCACAGGGCGGGTGATCTTGCCGTCTTCAATCAAATACGCTTCTGAGGTCGAGAACACAAATTTACCGGAAGTAATGTCCACCTGACCGCCACCAAAGTTCGGTGCGTACAAGCCTTTCTTCACCGTCGAAATGATCTCTTCTGGGGTATGCTGACCTGGCAACATATAGGTATTGGTCATACGCGGCATCGGTAAATGGGCGTACGATTCACGGCGGCCATTGCCGGTTGGGCTAACTCCCATCAAACGCGCGTTGAGCTTATCTTGCATGTAACCTTTCAACACGCCATTTTCGATCAGCGTGTTGTACTGGCCATTCACCCCTTCATCATCGACGTTAAGTGAGCCGCGCAAATCTTTTAAGGTGCCATCATCAACAATGGTACACAGAGAAGAAGTCACTTGCTGACCGACTTTGCCAGAGAAAACCGAAGACCCTTTACGGTTGAAATCGCCTTCCAAACCATGACCAACCGCTTCATGCAGAAGAACGCCCGGCCAACCAGAACCGAGAACCACTGGCATACTGCCTGCAGGTGCGGCATCGGCTTCTAGGTTCACCAACGCCATGCGAATTGCTTCATCGGCAAAATGAAACGCGCGTTGGACGCCGTCTTCATCACCGATAAAGAAATCGTAGCCAAAACGGCCACCACCACCCGAGCTACCACGCTCGCGTCGTTCGCCTTTTTCCGCCAACACACTAATGGAAAGACGAACTAACGGGCGAATATCCCCTGCGTACGTTCCATCCGTCGCCGCCACCAGCATTTGCTCGTGCACGCCACTAAGGCTAATCGACACTTCTTTGATCAGCGGCTCTTTCGTGCGAATGTAAACATCCAGTGATTTAAGCAGTTCGGTTTTCTGTTGTTTTTCCCACTCCGCCAGTGGGTTGACTGCAGCGTAGTAGCGCTGGTTTTCGCTGCGTTTAAACGCGTGAACTTGGCCATTTTGCCCCTGTTGAGCAATGCCTCGTGCCGCAATCGCACTTTGCTTTAAACCATCCAATTGAATTTGATCGGAATAGGCGAAACCCGTTTTCTCGCCCGTCACGGCACGCACGCCGACACCACAATCAATGTTAAATGAGCCATCTTTGATAATGCTGTCTTCCAACACCAGTGACTCATGCCAACTGGATTGAAAATAGATATCGGCATAGTCAATTTGACGCGTCGCAATACTGCCTAACGTAGCAGCGATATCCTCTGCCGTCAGGCCCCCGGGTGCTAACAGCGCTTCTTCAATCTGATTTATGCTCATAAGCTTGGCTCTGCCTTGTTATTCAATCTTTATTGTCTAGTAAATGAGTAAAACGGCTGTGTTTCACCACTGGCATTTTACGTCGAATCGTGTCACTTAAGGCTAAGTCTATCTCTGCAAGCAGCAAATCACCTTGTTGCGGTAATTGTGCGACGACTTTCCCCCAAGGGTCAATGACCATCGAGTGGCCCCACGTTTCACGACTGGCGGAATGCATTCCGCCTTGTGCTGCGGCAATCACCCAGCACTGATTTTCTATCGCTCGAGCGCGCAAGAGGATTTCCCAATGCGCCTCTCCAGTCACCGCCGTAAACGCCGCTGGCACCAACAGAATATCCGATCCCTGTTGGCGTAGTGTTTGGTACAACGCTGGAAAGCGAACATCATAGCAAATGGAAAGCCCTAAACGGCCTGTGGGCGTGGTCACCACACTGCAGCGATCACCAGCCAAAAAGCTGTCTGATTCACGGTAGTGCCCATGGCCATCGCTGACCTCCACATCAAACATGTGCAGCTTGCTGTAATGACCAAGACGTTCGCCATTGGGGCCAAAAACCAAGCTGGTGGTGGTAACGTCATGCCCTTGACGAATCGGCATACTGCCAATCACTAAGGTCACTGACAGCCGCTGTGCAAGCTGCGCCATGGCTTGTTGCAATGGGCCATCACCAAGCGGTTCGGCATGCTGGTGGTAATCCTCTCGGCCACCAAACAGCAAAGCGTTTTCTGGGGTCACCACCAAGCTCGCCCCCTGAAGCGCCGCCTGCTCTGCCCAATGCTCAATATAAGCCACATTGTCTGCACAGTCTGACGTTGACGTCATTTGAATAATGGCGATCCTTTCCATCATTCGCTCCTTATTCTTGCGCTTCTTTGCGCAGTTTTTCTGGGAGTTCAAACTCACCACGGCTACGCGAAATTTCACTGACCGTTGGAGAGTCAAGCGGCCCTTTGACGGAGTAGTTAACTTGGGTAAATACTTCCACAACCGGCGAAATCACCGTTGAGATTGCCAGCACGTAGAGTGCTGTTTGTGGCGCAACCGCAAACGCCGTCAACATTGGGATACCAGAGGTAATATCTGGGGTAAATTGCACTTCCGCGTCTACCGTTCGAGTCACCATGTTGGCAAGCCCGCGAATTCTCATCGCGCCAGCTAAGGCATCCATCTCAATGTCATTGGTCACAAACACGCCATCTTGGATCTTGCCCGTGCCTTTGATGGAGTTAAATGCCATGCCTTTGTCGAACACATCGGTAAAATCGAGCTGCATTTTACGAATGATGGAATCGAGACTAAATAGCCCCAACAAACGAGCCGCGCCGCTCACGTCAGTAATGATGCCTTTGCCAAACTCGGTTTGCACATCACCATCGAGCGTATTTACCCGCATCGACCAAGGCGCCCCATCCCAAGTCACTTGTGAGGTGATTTCAAACGGCGCTTTTTGAATGCCGGAGGTAATGCCAAATCGCTCCATCAAATCGCTGTTGTTATCACTTTTCACCTTGAGATTCATGCGCGATTGGCTGGTTTCCCCATCCAATGTCCAGTCGCCATTCACATCCACGCGGTTTGAGCCGCTGACCAGTGAAATATTTTTCCACACCAAAGCTTTGCCTTGGCGTTGCAAATCAATGTTCACTTTGCCGACTTTGTAGCCCTGCAACCAAAAATCATCGATGTTCAGTGTTAAGTTTGGCATCAGTTGATGAAATTCGCGATCAAACTGACTGATCAATGGCGCTTCCGGGCTCTCCGCGGTAAGTAAGGACTCACCCTGTGCTTTTTTCTCATCCAACCCTGGCACATAAAGATGCAAACGCTCTAATGATACCGCTAAGTCGTAAGGTTCTAGGTAGTTCGCCTGTCCTACGGCTTCTTGGCTTTTAAGGTTGAACTGCCAATTGAGATTTTTCTTCCGTGCCGAGAAATCCACATCATTAAACTCGATGCCACTGAGCATTAAGGTTGGCGTTTCGACTTTGATGCGTGTTGGCAATGGAATCTCTGGCGTATCCATTTGTGCCAGTTTCGATGTCGCGCTTTTTGGCGGTTGACTCAACACACTCAGCCATTGGTCGAGGTCAAAGTATTCGGTACGAATCAAGGCATGGTGGCCCACCACTGGGCTAATTTTGAAGCCACCACTGCCCAGCACCAGATTGGTTGCACTCAATACGGGCACTTTGCCCGTAATATCAATTTCCGTTTGGTACTTGGCATTGGGCATTTGCAAACGTGCAGTGATCGACTCTTGATTGCCCGATGCCTGCATGCGAGCTTGCCACGCTTCACCAACATTCTTATTCAGTGGATAGGGGTATCGGCTCGCAACGCTGTTCAACTTGGCATTGAGATCGACTTGGTAGGTAAAGCCAACATCGTTTAATTGCAGATCGATATCCATACTCCAAGGCGCGTGACCAGAAAGTCGGCCCAACCATTGCTCACCCACGTAAGGCACCAACGGTTTTACATCCCAATCCGCCAAGGTGTTGATCACCACGCTATAGCCGTAATCTGCACTTTCTCCAGCAAAATCGATGGCAATAGGCTGCTTTAACAAACGAGCAGAAAGCCCAGACGCTTTCACCACATCATTGTCAAATTCAATCCTTCCCGAGACTTTTTCCAACGTCATTGGTGGTGCATCAATGTCAACTCGGTTGCCCTTTAACTCCGCATATCCCCACGCTCGCGGCTCTTTGTCACTGGTAAACGGAATATTGAGCTGAAACTCTGACTTCACTGGGCCACGAACTTGCAAAGCCGTTAACGCCGCGCCAACCGAATCGACCAATGGCGTGGCGGTCATGTAGTCACGCACTGCATTACCTGCTGCGGTCGCTTTCGCTTCAATCTCAATATGTCCACCTTCCGCTAGTTCAGGAATACGGCCAGTAATTCGACTCGCTTTGACATCTTTTAGCGTGGCGGATTTGGAATCCAAATACATGGCATCATTTTGGAATAGCAGATCCAGTTGCAAATCGGTAATGGGCGGCCAAGCGGTATCAAAGCTAAATTTGCCTTGCTTTAAGCCCACCCAAGCTTGGAACATGCCGTCATTGTTGGTGTATGGGAAATCCGCCAGTTCACCATACCAAAGTAACTTCGCGGTATTGACCTTGCCGCCTTGAATGGCCGTAGAAAGGTAATCCGTTAACTCCCGTCCTAACGCTAACGTGGGTAAATAGCGCCACGTTTCACCGACGTTATAGGCATCAGCTTCGGCATAGAAAGACAAAAATGGGCTTTTATCTTTTGGAAAATCAAGACGAAACGCCCCCAACACCTGAAGATCTGGTGTTGCTGCTGTGACTTTGTCAGCCCATAAACGCCAACCGTTTTGATCGTTCTGCCAAACAATATCCACTTGTCCTTGCTTGATATTAAGTGGGGCTTGGAATACCTCGCCATATGGGAACACATCATCAATCACCGATATCGACGCTTTGGCTTGTTTCACGTCACCAAACAGCGTCCCACTGACATGATGAAAGCCCGGTAGCAGATCCCACTGCTGCATTGCCAAACTGTCTAGTTCTGCAGAATAACGTAACGAATCGAGATCACTGCCTGACATGGCCACACGGATATCTTCCACCGTACCACTTGGCTGCAGTTTTTGCAGTGTTTGGGTGGTTTGATCAGAGTCGGGTAACAACTTGGCCATCGGCAGCAGCGCTTCAAGACTCAATTGGGATAAATTGAGCTTCCATCCTTGTGGCTGCCAATCAAAGGCAATGTCCAATTGAGGCCATTCAAGTTCATCGGTACGGAGCGTCAATGAATGGCCACTCACCTTCCAGCCCTCACCGTCGGGAGAGAGTTTTAAAATACCAGACTCCAGAGTGAGCTCATGCTGGCCGTTTTCCGTCCAACTCAACTCAGATGGCAGCAATTCGACAAACGCATAGCGTGGCTGAGAATGTTGCAACGTCAACCAAGATTTCAAACTGATCTTGCCTGAATCAATCCCCGTCTCTTTCTTCACATAGCGAGTGAGCCATTGTCTGATCGCAATTTCTTCCGCATTGACGTAAAACTCTCCGCTGACATCTAACAAAGAGCCGTGGTCAACAAAGTTAGCGCTCACTAACAGTGCATTAAGATTGGTACCCGCGACACTCACCACGCCTTCTGCTAAATGGTGCGCACCTTGATTGCGCCAGCGTAAGCGGTCAATATCAAGACGGCGGTTTTCGCCCGACACCGATTGGTACCAGATTTTAGATTGCGTGACGGAGAACTCTTCCAACTGACGCAGCAAAAGATTATCCAATTGCTTGATTAAGTTAGACGATTCTTGCGATTCAGAAGAGGCTTCTCGAGTAGGAGGACCTTCCGCGGCGACAAGCTCTATCGAGCGAATATCGAGCGCCAAACCACTCATATTGAGATTGGCGACTACAGGTTGCAGACGCAGAATGGATTCCAGTAGGTCAAACTCAATATGCACTTCATCAACGGAAATATTGACCTTTTTCTCTCCAGATAAGAAAGCTTCAAAGCCCTGAAGAGCGACCGAAGGGTGGCTGTTACGCCAAGAACCCGAAACACTGGAAATAGAGACATCCAACCCGGTGCCTTGCTTGACCCAGGTTTTGATTTCATCTTGAAATTGGTTCATCTGCGGCAACGCAATGCGCAGCCCAGTGACCAAGATGGCGAGCAGCAACAAGAGGGTCACTAATAACCACAACACCGCTCGCCAAAATAGGGTAAAACCAGAAATCACAAACTATCCATTACATCATCACGACATCAAACTGCTCTTGGATATACAAAGGCTCGGCTTGAATGCGTACTTGCTTACCAATAAAGACTTCCAACTCTGCCAAAGCATGGGACTCATCACCATGCAAAGCGTCTGCCACCGCTGGCGAGGCGTACACGACAAACTTGTCCGCATCGTAAGCTCGGTTGACTCGGGTGATTTCACGCAGAATTTCATAACATACGGTTTCTACCGTCTTCACACTGCCGCGCCCTTCACACGTTGGACAACTTGAACAGAGAATGTGCTCAATGCTTTCGCGTGTGCGCTTACGGGTCATTTCCACCAGACCAAGCTGAGTAAAGCCATTGATGTTGGTTTTGACTCGATCTTTGCTTAAGGCATTTTCTAACGAGGCAAGCACTCGCTTACGATGCTCTTCTGACGACATATCAATGAAATCGATAATGATAATGCCGCCTAAGTTACGTAAACGCAGTTGACGTGCAATGGCTTGCGTCGCTTCGATGTTGGTGTTGAAAATCGTTTCTTCAAGATTACGGCGGCCAACAAATGCCCCAGTATTGATGTCCACTGTGGTCATCGCTTCGGTTTGATCAATGATCAGATACCCACCCGATTTCAGCTCCACTTTACGCTCCAAAGAACGTTGAATCTCGTTCTCCGTATCGTACATGTCGAAAATCGGTTTATCCCCTTCGTAAAGCTCGAGCTTATCCGTCAATTCAGGAACGTATTCTGACGTGAATTCTTTCAAGTTTTCAAATTCTAGACGAGAGTCGACCAAAATCTTATCCAGCTCGGTTCCGACAAAGTCGCGAAGGATACGTTGCGCTAACCCCAACTCACCGTACAACGTTGAACGGGTTTTGTATTTGCTACGACGCTCCATCACTTTGAGCCACAGGCGTTTCAAAAATGCCGCATCTTGTGACAACTCTTTGCCATCGGCGCCTTCCGCCGCCGTGCGGATAATAAAGCCACCATGTTCATCACAGTAATGGCTAACGATTTTCTTAAGACGTTCGCGCTCCGATTCACTTTCAATACGCTGTGAAACACCAACGTGGCTAGCTCCCGGCATAAAGACGAGATAACGAGAAGGCAGCGTAATGTCAGTGGTGAGGCGAGCCCCTTTGGTGCCCAACGGATCTTTCACTACTTGCACGACAATGTCTTGCCCTTGACGTACCAGTTCAGAAATATCACGCACTTGGAATTGCTGCTTTTCATTTTCAGCAACGCATTCGGTATGAGGAACAATATCAGACGCGTGGAGGAAGGCGGCTTTATCCAAACCGATATCAACGAAAGCCGCTTGCATACCTGGCAAGACTCGGCTCACTTTGCCTTTGTAGATGTTTCCGACAATGCCACGACGGGCTTCACGTTCAATATGGACTTCTTGGAGTACCCCCCCCTCAATCATGGCCACGCGAGTTTCACTCGGGGTCACGTTTAGCAGCAACTCTGCACTCATGTGCACACCTCAATGTTTGAAATTATATGAATTCGTGCAGCAGTTGGTCTGTTTCATACAAAGGGAGTCCTACGACAGCGGAATAGCTGCCCTCAATACGGGTAACAAAACGTCCACCCAAACCTTGAATTCCATAACTGCCTGCTTTATCGCATGGTTCACCTGACTGCCAATATTGTTCGATTTCTTCTTGAGTCAGTTTCTTGAACCACACCTCTGTCGTTACGACGACAGAGTGTTGTTTTTCTGCACTTACGACAGTCACCGCCGTCATCACTTGATGACGACGATCTGAAAGTTGCGTGAGCATTCGCTGAGCATCAGCAAAATGGTGTGGTTTTTCTAAGACTTGGCCATCACACACCACAACAGTATCGGAGCCCACCACGATGGAGGACTCTGACACTAAAGCCAACCCTGCTTGTGCTTTTTGTTGCGACAAGCGCAACACGTACTCAGCGGCCGTCTCTTGTTCCGCCTTGCATTCTTCGATATCCGGTAACACGACATCAAACGTATAACCAAGTTGCGCCAATAACTCTTTACGCCTTGGTGAGCCTGAGGCTAAAACCAGCTTGTGCATCGTCTTACCTTACATGCCAGTGACGACGAACGCGCCGTAACAGTAAAAACACCCATGGCCAAAGTATACAGTTAATTACTGCGGTCCATAGCGATAATGGGTTGAATACTACGTCCTGGATCAAATATTCACCACAGAATATGAACACTTCTAGCAACACGCTTAAGAAGGCGATAAGCAAGGCTTGCTGCCACAATGCCATGTTGCGAATAACGAGGAAATTCAACGCGACCAAATACACGACGATCGACAGCATCATGCCGCGAATGCCTAATGTCGAGCCAATCAGGAGGTCCCACAAAAGACCAAGCACTAACGCACTGCCAACGTTAACACGATGCGGCAGTGCCAGTACCCAGTAACAGGTTACCAAAAGTAGCCAAGCCGGTCGGAAAAGATCTAATGCCCCCGGCCAAGGAATGGTTTGCAGCACCAGTGCAATAAAAAAGCTGCCCCCAATGACCATCTTGCTACGCAATACGCTATTCGCCATCTTTCACCTCTTGCGTCGCTTCTTCTTCTACGTTGGCATTCAGCACTTTATGCTGGCGATCTTCATTTGGCCAAACCAGCAATAGGTAACGTAAGCGATCAAACTCCACCACAGGCTTAGCTTTTATTGCCGCAAACTCTCGGCGAGTGTCATGCTCAACGGAGGTAACGTAAGCCACGGGGTAACCCTCTGGATAAACGCCCCCAAGACCAGATGTCACCAATAGATCATCGACCTGAACATCGGTGCTGGTTGGGATATGCTCTAACTGGATCTCATCAATGCTGCCATTGCCAGAAGCGATCACACGAATATCATTGCGCACAACTTGCACTGGAATCGCATTCTTCGCATCGCTCAATAGCAATACTCGGCTATTGTGTGCCGAAACGAAGGTGATCTGACCTACAATACCTTTTTCGTTGATCACCGGTTGACCGATGTAGACACCATCGATGCCACCTTTATCGATCACCACTTGATGACGATAAGGAGAGGTGTCGACCGCCATCACTTCGGCGACCATTTTCTTTTCATCACGCACAAACGAAGAGCCAAGAAGCTTACGCAGGCGCTGGTTTTCTTCTTTGTACTGTTCCAGTAGCAGAAGATCACTTCTCAGTCTCAATACTTCTCGCTTGAGATTTTGATTCCCCTCAAGCAGAGACTGACGGGTACTAAAACGCTCATAGACACCGTCAAACATGCTGCGTGGTAAGTTGGCAGTATATTGGATCGGTGCGACTAAACTATTGAGGAAATATCGAACACCAGAGAAAGCATCTAAGCGACCATCAGCCAGCATGAGGCTGGCTGATGTAATGACAGCAAAAAAAAGACGCAATTGTAGAGAAGGACCTCTACCAAAAATTGGCTTCATTTTGTTTTAGAACCTTAGGTTTGAAGGTTAAACGCCATGGCACTTAACCTTCACCGTTATTCTTCAGAGAATAGATCGCCACCGTGCATGTCGATCATTTCTAGTGCTTTACCGCCGCCACGAGCCACACAAGTCAGTGGATCTTCTGCGATCACTACAGGGATGCCAGTTTCTTCTGTCAGCAAACGATCAAGATCTTTCAGTAGTGCACCACCACCAGTGAGTACCATACCGTTTTCAGAAATATCTGACGCCAGCTCTGGCGGACACTGCTCTAGCGCAACCATCACAGCCGAGACAATGCCTGATAGCGGCTCTTGCAGTGCTTCTAAGATCTCATTTGAGTTTAGGGTAAAGCTACGTGGCACACCTTCGGCAAGGTTACGACCACGAACTTCGATCTCATGCACTTCATCACCTGGGTAAGCAGAACCGATTTCATGCTTGATTTTTTCTGCCGTCGCTTCACCGATTAAGCTGCCGTAGTTACGACGCACGTAGTTGATGATCGCTTCATCAAAACGGTCACCACCGATACGCACAGAAGAAGAATACACCACACCGTTTAGCGAGATCACCGCCACTTCTGTGGTACCACCACCGATATCGACCACCATAGAGCCGGTCGGTTCAGAAACACGCAGACCCGCACCGATTGCCGCCGCCATTGGTTCATCAATCAAGAAGACTTCACGAGCCCCTGCGCCCAACGCAGATTCACGAATTGCGCGACGCTCAACTTGCGTCGAACCACAAGGCACACACACTAGAACACGTGGGCTTGGCTTGAGAATGCTGTTGTCGTGCACTTGCTTAATAAAGTGCTGAAGCATTTTTTCAGTCACGTTAAAGTCTGCAATCACGCCATCTTTCATCGGACGAATCGCGGAAATATTGCCTGGTGTACGACCAAGCATTTGCTTAGCAGCGTGACCAACGGCTGCGACACTTTTCGCTGAACCTGCACGATCCTGACGGATTGCAACTACTGAAGGCTCGTCTAGCACAATGCCTTGGCCTTTAACGTAAATAAGAGTATTGGCGGTACCTAAATCGATAGATAGGTCGTTGGAAAACATGCCACGAAGTTTTTTAAACATATTCTTCGCTCATCCTGCAAGAAAATAGAAGATAAAAATTGTCCTAAATGTACCAATGCCTTGCTGTGACAGCAAGGCATTGAAGTATAAACATGGGCTCAAAGCCCCAATTTCTGACAGATTCCTTACTTAGCGCAAAAAATCCACATTATTTATTGGCCCGTTAAGCCAGATTCACCTTTGTAAATAACCCGATCGTTTCCACGGTTAATTCCAAAGGTGACGACAGCGTTAGGGTCTTCATCGCCTAAATTGCGCCAATTGAAACGAAGCCACGGGCGAGCACCGCTGCCATTGCACTGAATATCGTTATCGGTGGTAGCGACTTTTTGTAAGTTGGTATCGCTGACGCGCAGCCAAAAGCGCACTTGCTCACGGATTTGATTATTAATGTCCGTTGTCGACTGGCGAGCAGACAGCTGATCCGAGCTGCCAGCCGAGACGATGTCGCTGCCACTGAGCGAAGCATTACTGCTGGTTTGCGCTTGGCTATGCCAAATCAGCTGACGACAGAACTGACTACCATCGAAGTCACTGCCAGAATCGTCCCCATTGGTCACAAACTGGCTGCCATTCCAATATTCCGCACTTAACGGCACTTCAATTTGATTGCCAGTAAAGCCACCCACGTCTTGCAAGCGCATGCGTCCATAGCGGAAATCTGGCAGCTCAGAAAATGCTTTGCCCGATTTGACGATGGCACCAGCACCATCATGCACTTCCAACTCTTTATTCTCGAAATCAACGCCATCCACCACCGTACTGGTCCACAAGCCAAAACCTTGAGTATATGGCCCATCGACTTGAGTCGTGTAAGGTGACGGTGAAGGCGCAATGGCTTTCTTTGCAAACTCATACTGCGTCAAAGTGACATTGAGCGCCCCTAAAGACCAAGCAGGTTGTTGCCAAGTTAACGTCGAGTAATCTTTCACCCGATCAACGATTTCATTATGCGTGTTATCAACATTGAAATAAGAGACGGTTGAAACATACGCTGAATCGAACAAGCCATAATTCTGTGTCACTTGATCTGAGGCATTTTGCGCCTCAACACTAAAAGCATGGTCAATCGGTTGGTTCATGTACGCGAATCCCGAATGCCCGGTCGCATACGTCCAACTATTGCTCGCTAACACCAATTTTTCAGGCACAAATCGGCCAATATTGCGGTAGCCCAAGTTAATGTCCATTCCCAGATAATTGGCCTGCGCATCCGCCATGACTTTCAAGCTGCCCACTTCATCCCAATAGAGCTGAGTAAAATCATAGTATTGATTTGTACCACTACCGCTGCCACTGCTGTGTACTTTGCTTAACCCATTGTCTCCTTGAAGTAACACACTTGTACTTCCTCCCGCAGGGGAGTGCAAGGCACTGCTCATCTCAACGACCGCACTGGGCGCATTACTGGCAAAGAAGTTTTGGGTAATCGCTGCATTACAGTAGCTGCTGGTTTCAATTTCTCCTGAGACAGCACCACCGCTTTGCCAAACAATCGGTTTTACGTGAAGGTTAAACCGTTCAGAGGCAAGTTTGAATTTAGTCCCCGAGGATGAAGTACCATCCATGGGCAACACGGGAGCGTCAGCATTGCAGATAGCAAACGTCCACGGGCGAGAGTTCACAACGAACTGGCCTTTTAATGTACTTGAACCTTCGATAGGGCAACCTTGCACTCCAGTACAATCAAAGCTTCCATCTTCCAACTGCACTTGCACAACTCCAGAATCAGTGAAGGTCAAATCGCTCGTACTAGTACCAGAAGCAAATACTGGAGAATAAGTCAGTACGCCCATACCGCCTAATGGCTGGGTCAATGTTGATGTGATAACTGGCGTACCATTGTAACCAATATCAACCACGTTTCCTGAGTCACACGCCATGACTTGGGCTTCAACAGATTGAGGCTTACTCGCGACAACATACTGGTCATCAATGGCAAATTTGAAGGGGACAAACTGATATTGCCCTGTTACCGTCGTATTAGCCTGGTCACCATTAATGTAGGCCTCAACAGCAACCGTTTTAGTTTGGTTCACAGTGAGTGACAATATCTGTTCAAGAACACCATTAACCGATGTCAATTGCTGCGGCACACCATCAACGAGCACCGTCACCGATCCCGAGAAATTTGTTGCTAAAACACCATTATCAAGCACACGAACAGTCGGCGTTAGGGTTTCGCAGGTCAACGCGATATCACTACTTGGAACAAGTTCTAAAGTATAATTTGAACTTGGTGTCAGACACGCCCCCTCTCCAATAATTTTAATGTTTCCGGTGCTCATCGTTAATCGATTCGTTGTTACTGCTCCGCGTAACGTAATCGGGTTACTGAACGTCACACGATCCCCTAAAATCTGCGCAGCAAAATCCGATGTAGGAGTATTGAAGTTAAATGTGGCAGTTGGTCCGTAAATGATCATATCTTTTAGCCCGCCTAGATCATTCATGATGGTTGTGTTGTTTTGAACAAATGAATTCACAACATAGAGAACAACCCCCCTTTCAAAACTGAACTTTCCACCAGTCCCTGAAAAAGTGATATCTCGGAAAGCGTAGCGACCGTTGGCTTTTAAGACTGTTTCAACCTGCCCCCCAGGATTGTAACTTCTCACTTCCGTTCCATACGGTCCACCAACATCATTAAACACAACTTTAAACGAAAGGGTGTTATAGCCATTTACTATCAGTGTATTCAACGGTTTAAGAATGGTAATTGTAACTTCATTACTGCCACTGTTTGAGTAGCTACAATAATTTCCATCGCAGATACTTGCGTAGTTCCATTGATCAATAGATAAACTTGCAGTACTGGTAAACGAAGGCGAAATGGGGCTAGGTGTTCCCGCCTTTAAACCACCACTAGCACAACTACCGACATCACATGCTCCAGATAATCCTGCATGATAGGAAATAGTGTCAAAACCGACT
This sequence comes from Vibrio sp. 03_296, assembly GCF_002265885.1. NCBI lineage: Bacteria > Pseudomonadati > Pseudomonadota > Gammaproteobacteria > Vibrionales > Vibrionaceae > Vibrio > Vibrio sp. 03_296. The sequence goes on along the minus strand of NZ_NPKW01000079.1, from coordinate 3,944 downwards.
TTTAGAGCTCCGTTTGCTAAGTACGCATTAACGTAGTCTGTTGACCAACCAGATATTGAGCTGCCATTATTTTCAATATTCAATTCACTGCCCGACTTCCAGCTTTGTGCAGGTTGAGGAAAGTACTGACACAAATCAATACTCGGCCTTTGTTGCTCAAATGCAAAATAGCCCACATATTCTCGAATGTGGCTCCTATCACTAAAGTCTTCATCGACAACAAAGCTAACTTGGTTGTTTTGAATACTGCATCGACGCAACCAACCTCCATGTCCACCTGCTCTTTCCTGTTTCTTGGCAACAACACCAGATAAGCTGGACAGCGATGTCGTCGCATAACTGTCACACCCGTCTTGCATCGGTTCAGGTAACGACTGACTTGGCGTACGAAAAGTATTACTAAATTGAACTAAATTGTTGTCTACGGCAATATTGGCTGAAGTTGGCAGTGTCGCTAGAAAAGCTATCTTTTCCTGTTTGTAGCTATAACCCGAGACTAAAGAAGCCGATAGCTCTAAAAAGAGTTGGGCAGATTGTCTTCTCGCTGTTGATGAGCTCTGTAAAACCCGCCCCGATGTCATCCATTTATCTGCATTGTTGTTGGTTTGAATTTGGTGCAATAACACAGGTTCGGCATTAAATGAGTTCAAACCAAAAGAAGAGAAGTTCACTTGAGAAAAACTGTCACTGCCACTTTTGGAAGCGACAGCGTTACTATTGACATATCCCGCTAGTACTTGATGTCCACCAAATGAGGCAATACCGGGTTCAATCACTAGGTAACTCACCGAGGTCATAGCAATCGGTGTGAAGTTGCTACCTGAAATATTTTTTGTTCTTTGATGAATCGTGAATGATGCAGAACTCGAATCTAAGTTAGATGACACATACAAGGTCGATGGCGCATCAGCATCCGGGCTAATGGAATCAATTGTCGGCATGACAAATACAAGCGGCGTGTAGGTATAATTTTTTGTTAGAGGAATGCTACAAGGCATACTTTGACAAATATGCGTGCCAAACTCGAATTGTGCATTGTTTGAATAGGTGGGAGGCGTAGTAATGCCACCTCCACATGAGACATTACTAATTGTTCCCCCATCGACTGGACTTAGGTTGCCGTTGTGCAGGTCTTGAATTTTGGTTTCAATAAACTGCCAATCGGAAGAAGACGCTTTCTTCCGATAATAATTGAGGCGATTAGTACTTGCATCATTAGTGACACGAACATCATAGCTCGTTCCAATTTCAAGATTTTGTTCGTTAAAGATGTAAGAGCTACCCACCCTTTCCTCATGGGTATACCAAAGGACATGACCATGGCTTCCCTGCTTTAGATAAAACTCTTGGTAAGTATTTGAACCAGTAACACGAAAGGAAATGGTAAAATCTGATTCACCATGCACACTACATGACGCTCCATAACTCAATGGAGTAAAGAACAGCATAGCAAGAGTAAGCCACAGCAATTGAATACAACGTTTCATCTCCTACTCCTTCACCCAGACTTCTTGTCTACGCTCTACTTCAACTATACCACTCCCGCAGACTGCGCTCGCCTCAAGGCGATAAAAAGTCTCACTCTGCAATGTACCAATTGATTGGCAACTAATTTGTGGATTGCGGCAAGGGCTATTGACGCTGACACTTGGCGTTGCACCTTGAATGGTAGCACACGCAGTAGACACCGAGGCTGATACGCCAAGTGGGTAGAGCTGAGTTAACGCCCACTCATTGGCCGATTGTGCCATGAGCCATGCTTGAGTCCCTAACTGTTCACGCGTTAAATTATCGCTGTTAGACCAGTTAATACGCGTCAATGAAGAGGCGAGAAAACCCATCACCACAATGACGAAGATGGCGACCACCAGCATGTTTCCTTGTTGCTTACGTCGATTAGGGAACATTGAGCACCTGCACATCTTGTTGGTAATGACTCGATTCATCATTTTGCGTAAACGTCAGCTTGATATGCACTAACCCACCACGCTGCAGTGTCGGCTCTAGGTAGTTGAAACTTGCTGCGGAAACACTATCGGCGACTTGCACACCATTGCGGCTGATCCGCCCTGCGGTAAAACAATATTCAACACGGCCATTGGCATTAAAAATATAGTGTCGACGGTTGATGGAATTACTTTCTAAGCTGGCAGCTTGGTTCAACACCGCAAAATAACCCGCGCCGTTAGTTAACCCTGAGACATCAAATGAATCGCTAACGAGGTCTTGCTGACGACTTGGATTAATGACCAAGCTTAACCCGCTGGCTAACGGTGACGTAGCATTCGTATTGCCTATCAAAAATTGAATATCGTTACCTTCCACGGCGTAAAAGCCCGAATAGACAATTGGATAAAAAGACAAGCAATTGCCGCTATCACTGAAACTGTTCGGCACAGCATGACGAAATTCACGAGACAATTTCTCTAACACAAATTGGGCTTGTGTTTGGATACGCTGCCTGTCTACTGAGTCCGCATAGCCTTTTGTTCCGAGCTCAACGAAACCAGCAATGCCCAGCACCAAAATGCTACCGACAATTAACGTCAGCACCATTTCCACTAGGGTAAAACCACGAGAACTCATCAGTAGTTCCCCTTATACGCCACGAGAGGATACGGCCCGTATTGACCGGCGTGTATTGCCATTTCAATACGCTTTAACGTACTCACCGCCCCATCGTCACTGCCATCCATGTTGCCATCGTAGAACACACGCACATCAACCCGAAAATTCGGATATTCTGTGTTGATGGTGCTGCCAAAGACATCCACTAATGACTTTTGAACCGAACCTGCTGGGCATTGAGATTGGGTATTGGTGGTATACCAACAACCAATATAATCGTCGACATCGTTATAATCGACCACTTGAGCCTCTTCTGCGCCTAAACCATCAGCAGCAGTGCACAACACACCGTCTTCACCGCAACGTGTACTGCCACCATCAAAATTGCTGTTGTGATCAAAACCGCGTGCGAGAATTTGGCTCATAAAGCCCTGTCCTAGGGCAATGGCACGCGTTTGGTAGTGCGGCGCAGCGGAATTTTTTACATTGGGAAAGAGCAAACTGGTCAAGGTCACCATAGCAACGGCAATCAATACCATCGCCACAATACTTTCGATGAGCGTCATTCCTTGGTGTTTTTTCATCAGCAGCTCCCGCCACTCACGTAGCCTTGGCTATTGATACAAACTGCCGCACTTTCTCCGGAAGCCGTAAAGGTAATGGTGACACTGTTAAGAGCAGAACCGTTGGTCTGCAATGGATTACCACGCAAATCAAAGCGAATAGGAGAAATTGTCGAGGAGACGGAAACACCGTCAAGGCGCATCACATCACTACGTGATTCCGCGGCCTGAGGCGTGGCGGCAGCAGAACAACCTGCGCTTGAGCCTAAACAACCACCGCTGGCGGTTAACTCAAAATTTGGATTGGCAGAATTCGTGGTGTTGGACTGCATACGATAGACTTGAAGCTGACGAATGATCGATATCGCCTGCTCTTGCGCGGCATACGCAGAAAAAGTGCCAGTGCCAATATAGCGACTGGCAGCATAAGCAGAGACGATACTGATCAGTAGAATCACCACGATCAGCTCGACGAGAGTAAAACCAGCTTGTGCACGCTTTATCATAGCTTACGCTGTTCGGCAGAAATAAAAGGCCAGCTAAGCTGGCCTCAGACTGCTGACAAAGGTCTAGCTTTCGAGCTAGACCTTTGATCTAATAGGGGTATCGAAATATGGATACTCCGATATGCTTCAAGAACCCACCCCGCAACAATACGAACTGGAAATGGTGACGATGGAACAGTTAGTTCCTAAAGACCATTTAGTGCGCAAAATCGATAATGCTATCGACTTTGAATTCATTCGTGATGAAGTCGCTCATCTTTATTGTAAAGATAATGGGCGTCCACCTGTTGACCCTGTTCGTCTCTTC
>NZ_NPKW01000789.1:0-1210 GCF_002265885.1 Vibrio sp. 03_296 | reverse complement strand
TCGCCATCGTCTCACCCAATGGAAAAAGRGCGAGATCCAAGCCAATCAAAAATAAGGCTAAACCAATGATCACGTAACCAAAGCCAAGCAACACTTTCAATGGATTGGTAATTGGCTTGCGTAAAATGGCAAATTGAAAGCCAAAATGATCACCGCTATGGGGACAACATCCAATACGGTGGTGGTTAAAGTAGTCGGTAAAGCCGGTTCGAACTCAATCATGCCAACACCATAGCCGTAGATCATGACGAACATCATGGGCAATAAGGAGGCAAACGCAATTAATGACCAAAACCATCAATCATCGGGTTTCGCCCCTTAATGGATGAAGCGAGCCCCACCCCCAACGCCGTCACAAGGGGAACAGTGATGGTAGACGTCGTGACGCCTCCCGAATCGTATGCGAGGCCGATAATGGTTTCCGGAGCAAACCCCGTCAGCTACCACCACGCCAATGTAGCCACCAATAATCAAATAGTGAATTGGCCAACCTTTTAAGATGCGCAGTACGCCAAGTACTATCGCAGCCCCAACTGACAACGCTACGGTTAAACGCAAGCCGTTGGCATACTCATCCATAGAATCTTCTGTATGGGCAATCATGCCTCCTTCCGCCGCGACTTCTGCCGCTTCATTAGCGACCGCCGGTCAAGGCGGGCTCTGCGATCGTCAGTACCAAAACCAAGACAAAACGCAAAAACCAATCAACCAAAACACACTGCCTTTTCTCGCAAAAGCTTGCGCCGATCGATTCGCCAATGGGAAAGAGCCCCATTTCTAAGCCAAAGATAAAAAAGGTCAAACCGAGGATCACAAGAACAAGAACAAGACCAAAGCCGATGGACAAAATATTGGGTAGTGGCTCTTTGAGTACAACGATTGAAAGAAAACAATCTACCACAACAATGGGACAACAAATCTCTCGCACTTGCCGCAAACGCTTTAAGTAACGCTATGATTGCATTCATCCGCTGTCCTTAGTGTGATTGTCCTTGTTGTAATCATGCTAGAGTTTTTTTTCGTCGCGATGTGATTCGTGTGAAAAGCACAGTAATAATTGGTTACATTTTGACAAGAATGTGACCTTACTCAGAAACAAGGGCAAGATGAACCATTGAACTATCATAGGGTTGGCTGCGTACTTATCTGTGCCATATACTAAATGCAGGTATGGAGGCGTGCATGAAAATACTATTGACTGGTGGAACAG
>NZ_NPKW01000788.1:0-1790 GCF_002265885.1 Vibrio sp. 03_296 | reverse complement strand
CATATTCACGGCACCTTACGTGGCCGAGCGATTGCCGGGGCAAGCGGCCAAAAGGAAGCACGAATTATTTGCCATGACTTGCAAGCAGAGCTGATCTCAATTGCGGGCAACTACTGGCTCAGTGACCAAATGAAGCCAATTTGGCAGCAAAAAGTTGATGTTGAGCTTGGTGGACGAATCACTCCATCTCGAAGCGCTCACTCAGTAAAGAATTAAAAGGAAATCACACAATGGCACGCATTATTGTTGTTACTTCGGGTAAAGGTCGGGGTTGGACAAAACCACGTCCAGCGCCGCGATTGCTTCAGGCCTTGCGCTGAAAGGAAAAAAGACAGCGGTTATCGAATTTTGATATCGGCCTACGTAACCTAGATTTTGATCATGGGCTGTGAACGTCGTGGTGGTCTATGACTTTGTTAACGTGATTAATGGCGAAGCGACGCTCAATCAGGCGATGATCAAAGACAAACGCGTCGACAACTTATTCATTTTGCCCGCTTCTCAAACGCGCGATAAAGATGCGTTGACCAAAGAAGGGGTCAAACGTGTGTTGGATGAGCTCGATGAGAGTTGGGTCTTTGATTTTGTCATCTGTGATTCCACCCGGCAGGCATCGAGCAAGGTGCGTTAATGGCGCTATACTTTGCAGATGAAGCAATTGTCACCACTAACCCAGAAGTCTCTTCTGTGCGAGATTCAGACCGTATCTTGGGGATTTTGGATTCGAAATCTCTGCGTGCAGAACAAGGACTTGAGCCGGTCAAGCAGCATCTCTTGTTGACCCGTTACAATCCATGCTCGCGTGAATCTTGGCGAAATGCTGAGACGTTGAAGACGTCGAAGAAATTCTGCATATTTCTCTGCTTGGTGTCATTCCTGAGAGCCAAGCGGTACTGAATGCCTCGAACAAAGGCGTGCCCGTGATTTTGATGAAAACACCGATGCTGGCATGGCCTATTCAGACACAGCTGATCGCCTACTGGGTAATCAAGTTGGATTTTCGTTTCCTTACTGAGGAGAAGAAAGGACTGTTTAAACGACTGTTTGGAGGCTAAATATGTCACTGCTTGAGTTTTTCCGMCCATCAAAAAAAGACCATCTGCAAGCCATCGCTAAAGAGCGTTTACATGATCATCGTCGCCGAGCGCCGCAGCCAAAATGATCCTGCGCCTTCATACTTGCCACAGCTGAAAGAAGACATTCTTAAGGTAATCAGCAAATACGTTGCGATTGATCCGTCGATGGTCGATCTCACATTTGAGCATAAAGATGACGACATTTCCGTCTTGGAATTGAACGTGAAACTACCAGACGAAGAGAAGTAACCTTTCTTTCATCGGATAGAAAAACAGACGGCTGAGACCGTCATGTTTTATTTATCCATAAAGCAAATGCTTCTAGCGTGCTCTAAATTAGTTTGTTCATTTTTTCGCCCAGAATGTCTAATGCGCCCAACCTTGCATCAAATCTGGCAGGCGTATTTTGATCGACGCTGATGTTTCCATACCCAACTGATCAAGTGATTAGTCTGCTTCTTCGACGCTAAAAACTCGCTCGCTAAACCTGTCGCTTTTGACGCGCGAGTTGACTTCTATCTTGATGTTTTTGAACAACTGTTTATAGCCCGGCAAATCCATCAAGCGTTCAATTGGCGCGGGATAATCTTCAGGGTCCGTCTCACGCGCCGACTTCACCATCGCAGCAATTCGATTGCCATGACGCTGTACTGAGCGAACATCCATCCCCTCTTCTTCCATGCGCTTAAAACTGGTTAACCCTAAACGAGCCAC
>NZ_NPKW01000787.1:0-347 GCF_002265885.1 Vibrio sp. 03_296 | reverse complement strand
TTCAACGCCATCGTAGATATTTTGTTGGCGATGATTGATCCGAAAATTCGCTACTAACAGGGACGTATATGGTTATGTTGACGAAAAAAGAGAATTCTGGAAGCGCTTGAGAAGTTTCAGAAACTTAGAAATTGAAGGTCGCAGCTTATGGCAAGATGCCCGCATTCGCTTTATGCGAAACAAAGCTGCGATGGTGAGCTTGTTTATCCTTATGGTGATGACACTTGCTGTCATTTTCCTACCGATGTTAGCGCCTTTCACGTTTGATGATACTGACTGGTATGCCATGCACGTTGGACCAAATGCTGAGCATTGGTTTGGTACGGATAGTTTAGGCCGAGATTTGT
>NZ_NPKW01000786.1:0-794 GCF_002265885.1 Vibrio sp. 03_296 | reverse complement strand
CGTCAAAGAAGATCCGAGCTATAAAGTCGCCACCGACGTACTCGCGGATGAATCACTTTAGGGGATGAGTTCACGTCACTCCCTTTTTGTAGGGTCGTTAGTTCTTTGCAACGTTCTCAAGAATCGCTTCTGACGCGGCTTCGATAAGATCCAGCACCAAATCAAACCCTTCCTCACCGCCGTAATAAGGATCAGGAATTTCATCCACATCCAACTCTGCATGGCTGAGAAACAGTGACACTTTGTGACGATACTCCTTTGGGCAAATATCAAAAAGGTCAGCTAAGTTCGCTTTGTCTGACCGCTAGAATCTATATCGAACTTAACAAAATCTTCGGCGTCAACTTGACGCGAACGAATGCCACTAAAAAGAGTAACCACGTTGCTGCCCTGCCTGCATGGCCGATGATCGGGTATGCCTGCGTGTACCTATCGTCCTGCAGAGTCCACTTCTACATCAACCCCAGTTGCTGTGCTTTTGCTCTTAATACGGCCTCTCCAGTTGGGGAACGACAAATGTTTCCCATACAGACAACCAAAATTTTCTTCATTCTATCCCCTGTAATATCAGTGGTTTTTCTTCCATTCGACATGGTCTATCATAGCCGCAAAATCGAAAAGCTGAAAAGGGATGTCTATGTCTGACGAAAGCGTATCAAGCGAAAACTATCCACAGAGACAGTAAAGCTCAGCGACACAAGAGCGCCAACAAAAAGTGAAGAGCAAGTCGACGCTAAAATTGCTCAAGCTCAGGAAGAAAAGGGACTGCTTCTCGTCATTACGGGCAATGGAAA
>NZ_NPKW01000785.1:0-730 GCF_002265885.1 Vibrio sp. 03_296 | reverse complement strand
GTCGAAGCAAGAAGGTCAGAAAACGCCAAGCAAAGCGGAGAAAGTGAAAGAGCGCCAGTCAGCGTCGTAAACTCAACAAACCTGTTCGCGTGAAAGATCAGCTAGAACAAGCTGAAGAAACGCTTATGGATGTAGCTCCAGTCGTTGAAGCAGAAGTCTTTAATAAGCAAAACACACCGGTATCTGAGAAATCAGAGAAAGTGGTTGCTGACTCTGTCGATGCGATGGACAACAACGAAAACGAAGAAAAACCACGTCGTAATCGTCGTTCTCCTCGTCATCTACGAGCAAGTGGACAACGTCGTCGTCGCGGTCGTGATCGTCGCCCTAACCCATTCCGCCTACGTAAAGGTGGGGTTGCCTCTCCAGAAATGGACCATGGGTAAAGTGATGCCTCGTTACATTCCAAAACCAGTTGCTAAGAAAGAAGAAGCGGTTAAAGAAGAGGTTGTAACAGCCGTTGCTGCAGTACCTGCAATGCAAGGTGGTGTCGCATGTCCAGAAATGGCGATGGGTAAAGTGATCATCAGTCGCGATATCACCGCTGCACAAGCACCGACTGAAACGAAGCCAAAACGATTCTAAATCTCGTAACAACAGGCCAGCAAAAGCGGCCGTTGTTGAGGTGGTTACTGAAGAACCAATGGTAGAGAACGCGGCTGTAGACACCGATTCAAGAAACTGAAGTTCAGAAAATCGAGCCATCAAGTTGAAAGTGCTTCACAACCAG
>NZ_NPKW01000784.1:0-1400 GCF_002265885.1 Vibrio sp. 03_296 | reverse complement strand
GGCAGCGGTAGGCGGTGCCTAACAGCGTATAAGAAGTGGTAAAGGCTTGATGAGAAATGACATAAATCGTATCCGCAWGCYTTAGGCGTTTTGGTCGTTGTTTTTTAAGTCATTCACCGCACCTTGCATCATGGTATCGTTGGAAAAAAATAAGTAACTATACCAGTGCCCTTCGTTGCCTGTAACCGTTCCGAGATATTGGCATTTTTTAGGGTCAAAATGATCATCGACTCGCACTTCAATGTGTTGAGAACCCACTACAGGAGCTTGACTGGCGTTGTGCATCCAGATAAACAAGCAGCGCTGACGCATAAAATAGGTTCTTCATTTTATCTCCCTGCGAAGTGTAGAGCACAAAACCTACCCAACTGATGACCAGTAGCCCCCATGGGAGATATTGGCTGAACGCACTTGGAGACGATGGTTCGGTCAATGTGTATTCGTTGTCATCGTTCATCTCTTGCTGTTGATGCGACTTTGTCCCGCAACTGCTTTTTGCGCGCACGATCGGCCTGACGATGCTTCTCTTTTTGCTGCTTTTTATAAAGCGCGATGCCTTTCTCAATGCCTTGTGCGATCAGTTTGGTTTGTTCTTTGGTCTGCCCAGGCTTTTGTGTTGCTTTCGCGATTTTGAGTGCTTCTTGCTGAGATTCTGGTGACGGTGTGATTGCGTGTTGTTTCATCATCATATGTATGCTAGTAAAAAGAGATGGCATTAGTCTAACCTTTGCGGGTTACTAATTGAATCATTTGCTGTTAAATGATGTCGCGAGTCCCATTGATTAGATTTAGATTTTGCGATATTCGTATAGATCACTATGACAACCAAGGTTATCTCAAAGCATCTTTGTTGTCTTTGGTTTGGTTGGTTTTTTTAGCCCGAGCTTGGGTCGTCTTTGCTGGTGCAGGGCAAGCCGAGAGAGTGGCGATAAGATCTTACAAATTGTTTACCCTGATAACCATACCCTCTATTTAGGTCTTCTAATTGGCATTCCAAGTGTTTTGCTAATGTGGATTATGGGATTGAGAAAGCCCGGCCGCCAATGGATTGATAAGCTTACTAACTATGGACGGGGTTTCACCTTATGTTTGGTGTTAGGGCAAATTGTACAGACGGCCTACCATGTTTATCTGGAACACGGCGAGTTTAGTTGGACCAATGGATTAACCCTATTAATATTACTTTGGTTTGGTATTTACGTATTCAATAGTCAGTGGGTGAAAGATTGTTTTCATGTCCCTAATTTACCCATAGACGACAACCTTAACTGACGATCATCAATTATTATCCGTCAGTTTCGCCCTACACTGGGGGCAAAAAGAGGAGTTTATTATGTCACTTGCTCAAACGGCGATTCTGCCAGAAGCGGCCCATTCGCGTTATACGACTTGCTTAAAAT
>NZ_NPKW01000783.1:0-425 GCF_002265885.1 Vibrio sp. 03_296 | reverse complement strand
GGATTATGTCGATTATTTAAGACGTGAGCTCGAACTGGTCGATGGCGTCAGCAAAGTTTCCGTCACTGGACAACAGCAAGAGCAAGTGTTWATCGAATTCATGAAGCGATTGAGTTCATTGGGCTTATCACCAACGACAGTCTTTAACCTGCTGTCAACGCAAAACGTGGTGTCTGACGCTGGTGCGATACGAATAGGCGATGAATACATTCGCATCCATCCTACGGGTGAGTTCCAAAACGTCGATCAGTTGGGCGATCTCATTATCACCGAGAGCGGTGCTCAGGGATTGATCTATCTAAGAGATGTGGCCGATATCAAACGTGGCTACGTGGAAGTGCCGAACAACATCATCAACTTTAAATGGCAAATTGGCGTTGAACGTCGGCGTTTCTTTTGCACAAGGCGTTAACGTGGTGGAAGTG
>NZ_NPKW01000782.1:0-359 GCF_002265885.1 Vibrio sp. 03_296 | reverse complement strand
CCAGCTTCCAACTGGCCCGTCGTGAGCGCTCCATATCGCCAATAATGGACCTTGTTTTTTTCTTTGGCTTCTTCGCACCAATGGCGAGATAGAACTTCTCTACCTCTCGTTGCGCAAAGCGTTGTGAAAGCGCGCTGGCCGCCGTGCTGTTTCTTCCCAGCAACAAAATACCAGAAGTCATTTTGTCGAGCCGATGAATAAGATATAGATGCTCATCACCACTGACGTTGGCCACTTCTTGTAACAGCATGGTATCGCCATCATCTTTGTGAACCGAAACATTAGGATGTTTGTTGATGATCAGAAAATCAGGGTGGGTAAAGAGAATATCAAACATGGCGTAACACAAGTTGAGCCAT
>NZ_NPKW01000781.1:0-1489 GCF_002265885.1 Vibrio sp. 03_296 | reverse complement strand
TGGCGGCAGCCAAGGCTTGTTTCACTCGTGCTGGGATATAGCGATAAGTGAGCAGACAAAGCTCAGGTTCAGAGATGAGTTCAAATCATCCTGTTGTTTGATCAAATCAGCAAAGTATTTTGCTTTTCAATACTTTGATTGATGAGCAGTTCGTAACCAGGGCGGCTGATGATATGCATGCTGGCATAAACCAACATTGCCATGCCTGAACGAGAGCCTTCTAGTGTGTGACTACCTAAGTCTTTAGACCCTTTTCGCAGAATATATTGAGCGTGATGCTCGATCGATTTCATGGCGTTAGGATCTTTGAATAGCACCATGCCTGCGCCCATTGGGATATACAGCTGCTTATGTGCATCAATCGTCACAGAGTCGGCAAGCTCAACACCATCGAGTAGGCAGCGATACTTGTTTGACCATTAATGTTGCGACCGCCCCAAGACCGCGTCAACATTGGAAATGAATCAGCCATATTTTTGGCAAATTTTGCCATTTCTGCCAATGGGTCGACGCTACCCGTTTCCGTTGTTCCTGCTACACCGATGACGGCAAATGCTTTGATGTTTTGCGCTTGTAACTCTTTAATTTTCGCTTCGAGTGCATCGGGGCAAACACGATTGTTTTCGTCGGTTTTGATGGCAACCAAACCTGCTTGGCCAATACCTAGGACATCCGCGGCTTTTTTCAGGGAGTAATGACCGCGCTCAGACACCAACACGGCTAGGCCTTCGTAGCCATAGTGTTTCATAGCAACGGAAAGCCTTCTTCTCGACTCCTTTAAAGTTGCCTTGCGCACGTAACGCATTGTTGCGTGCTACCCAAAGGGCAGTGATGTTAGCAATGGTTCCGCCTGAACAAAAAGCCCCTAAGGAGTGCTCCGCACTGTGCATCCAATGAGAGTAAAACGCTTCATCTTGCGAATAAATTAAGCGATGTAACATACCTAAAACCTGACGCTCTAGCGGTCGTAAAGGCTTAGATGTCTTCGATTTTTACCAAGTTTGGTTTAGCGCAATCATGATTTTTGATAGAGGCATCAAAAAGTATGGGAGCGCAGAAGTCATATGACCGATAAAACTGGGTGACGATGTATGCACAGAGTGCGATACCAAAGTATCGAGTAGGTGCTCAGTATGGTCTGAGACAAAGGACGGTCGCTCTGGGATCTGAGCAGAAGAAAAGTCTTTCTCGATTTCACGTAAAGGCTTTTCTTCTGCCACGATGTGTTCACCGAGGAATTTGTTTAAGTTTTGTGAGAGCTTTGCTTCGATTTGAGTCAGTGTTGAATCAGGACCCTCTGGGATAGTGAAGATCTTCAGTAGGCTATCAAAGCTGACATCAGCGGTTTTTTGTTCCATTGCCATATAACAAATCGATTTAATTATAGTAGTCGTTCGAGCTGAGACAATCTAAACCAAAACGGGAACAAATGTCCCAGTTTTAATTAAACAAATCATCGTTTTTACTGAAAARGAAAGGGAAAGGCTTA
>NZ_NPKW01000780.1:0-575 GCF_002265885.1 Vibrio sp. 03_296 | reverse complement strand
TTTGAAATCATTCAGCGTAAAGGCAATGAGGGGTTTGGTGAAGGTAACTTCAAAGCCCTTTTTGAATCGATTGAAGAAGATCAGATTCGTCGCGGAGTATTGAACGATGCATAAATGGATCACCTTTCCTCATCGGGAAGGTGTCTGCTCAAAGCAGGCACACGTCCGATTTTCCCGAAGAGGCGATTTACGAACGTGAAGCGGGCGCAGTGGGTTCTTTGGCCCTGCTGCGCATTTCCATCATCAACATGCGCCAACAGGTTGGGTCGATTGGCAAGGCGATTTAAGGCCGAGAGCGTTTGATTTCACTCGCGTGACCAGCGCTAATCAAGCCTCTCCTTGGAGCGTGCCGCATTTGCTTCACAATCACGAATGCAAAGTCCGGGTCTGGAAAACCCAAACCAAGATGGAGTTTCTGGCGCGAAATGCGGATGGCGACGAACTGCTCTTTATTCATCAAGGAAAAGCGGCTTCTMTGTGACTATGGCCATTTGGCAGTGGGGGAAGGGGATTACGTGATGATCCCGCGTTCCACTAACTGGCGTTTGGAGCCGTCAGAGGCGATGTTTATTTTG
>NZ_NPKW01000078.1:0-37274 GCF_002265885.1 Vibrio sp. 03_296 | reverse complement strand
CTCGCCCTCCTACTCGCCCCTCCCTACTCGCCCCTCCCTACTCGCCCCTTGTCCCTCTCACCTAATCCCTCGTTCTTCGTCGCTCTCTCCTCTCCCTAAAAAACCCATCGTCATCAGCGTTATTGAGTTAAAAGAAAATAATTCGCATTTGCATATTGTATTTTCGCGACAGAAATACAATAATAACAATTCTCATTTACGTTTAGTAACAAACCTTCGCGCGCTCAAACCGTGGATTTGTGCCGCTTTATAATGGATAAACTTAGAGAAAATAATGACAGCAAGTAAAGGGAAGTTCCCTCTATCAACCATGGCACTTGCGATTATCGCCGCAAGTACTGCATTGACTGCCCAAGCACAAGAAACCTCAACCAACGACAAAATGGTGGTGGTTTCAAGCCGCACTCCAAAAGCGATCAGCGACATTCCTGGTACGGTTTGGTATATCGAGTCCGACAAAATTGAACAGGAATACCGCGGTGGCAAGACCCTTGGCGATATTCTGGCTTCGGCAATTCCATCTCTGGACGTTAGCAGTGGCGCTCGCACCAACCTAGGCCAAAACCTCCGTGGGCGTAAGATGCTAGTAATGATAGATGGCGTTTCTCTGCAATCTTCACGTTCGATCAGTCGTCATCTTGATTCCATTGATCCGTTCAACGTTGATCGTATCGAAGTGTTGTCGGGGTCCACATCCATCTATGGCGCAGGCGCATCGGGTGGTGTCATCAACATCATCACCAAAAAAGCGCGCAGCGAAGAGCTTGAGTTTGAATCGTATGTGGGCGGGACTTCTGGCTTTAACTCCAGCGAAGATTTTGACTACAAAGTGGCTCAGTCTGTCTCTGGTGGCAATGAAAAAGTTCAAGCACGCACCTCTGTGGTTTACACCGAAACACAAGGTTTTTTCGATGCTAACGGTACCATTGTGACACCGGATATCTCACAAGGCTCACTGCAGTTTAACCAGACGGTCGATTTCTTAACCACGGTTAGCGTTGATGTGTCTGAGACGCAAAAGCTGAACTTTCTAGCGCAATACTATGATAGTCAGCAAGACTCACCGTATGGCCTGTACATTGTCGGCAGAGACTTTGTGGATGTGCGCAAAGGCTTTGAATCTGACCGTGAACACGGCACCAAGCGCATGATGCTGAGCGCCTCTTATGCTGATGAACAATTTCTTGGCCAGCAGCTCATCGCAGAAGCCTCATACCGCAAAGAAGACCAAACTTACACGCCTTATTACCAATCTTCTGGCCAACAGATTACCGATGTGATCTCGCTAAAAGCGGCACTGGCGAAAAGCTTCGACAAGCTAAATATTGTCTATGGCATCGATGCCTACCAAGACAAGCTCGACAGCAACCAAGCGCTTTACGACTCTACCATCGCGAACAACTCTGGCAATTTGGTGAACAAAACTTACGCCCAAGTGGGCCGTTACCCAGGCGTGGAAGTAAGTTCGGTGGCGGCTTTTACTCAAGTCGATTACGCCATCACCAACGATTGGCGCGTTGAAGGTGGTGTTCGCTATCAATACATGTTGAACAAGATCGATGACTTCGTGGGTTACAACCAACAGAAGAAGATCGCCGCAGGCAGTGGCACCTCAGCCGATGCGGTACCCGGTGGAGAAACGGATTACAGCGTTGCGCTGTTCAACCTGGGGACGATCTACCATCTCAACCGCGACTCACAAGTTTGGGCAAACTTCTCGCAAGGTTTTGATCTTGCCGATCCAGCCAAGTACTACGGGCAGGGTAATTACACGCTGGTTGGTGATCATTGGCAACTGAACGACAGCATCAATGTCAATCAATCAAAGATGTCAGGGATTAAGACCAACAGCGTCGAGTTGGGTTACCGCCTAGAGAGTGGCGATGTGAATCTGCAAACTGCGGCGTACTACTCGCAATCCGACAAGAACATTAAGTACAACAAGAGCACCTTGCTGATTGAAGAAATCGAAGACAAAAAACGAGTCTACGGTTTAGAAGCGATGCTCTCTTACTGGGTTCATGACAACATTCAGCTGGGTGCTTCTGGTCACTATGTGGTTTCTGAAGTGAAAGGGGACAAGGGCTGGGAAGATTACGATGCGGGTTACGCCAGCACGTCGAAAGCCAATGCTTGGGCAGGCTGGAGCGATGCCGACCTCAACATTAAACTGCAAAGCCAAACCATGTTTGACTACGAAGATGCCTCCAACAACAAGCTCAACGGCTACACCCTGTTTGATCTTGTGGGCAGCTATCAGCTTCCGGTCGGTAGCTTAGGTTTCGGCATTCAGAACCTGTTGGATAAAGAGTACACCACCGCTTGGGGTCAACGTGCGCAGCTGATTTACTCAGCGCACTATGAGTCCGCCGCATACGACTACAAAGGCCGTGGCCGTACATACACGCTCAATTACCAAGTGAAGTTCTAAGACATGTCGGTTTTAGGTTTAAAGATGGAACCGCTCTCGATGGGCGGTTTTTTTGTCTCCGCCGCCGCGAAATATCTGCAGGATTAATCTACCAAAACAGATTACGCTTAACTCAACGCTTGTTCAGAAATGCCAAGAACCTTGATGCTTCGACGTTGTTCAAAAATCCCTCTCCCCTCACAAAATTTACAGTGTAAAAAAGGGCACTGTTTCCAGTGCCCGACTAATACCAAATTAGGGGGAAGTATTAGTAAAGTGAAACGGTAATTACAGTTTACCTTCGCTGCCACACATGCGGATTTTATCCATCACCACGCGTTTCATCGCCGCTTTACCCGGGGTGATGTACTTTCTTGGATCATTTGCCTCTGGGTGTTCGGCGAAGTGCCCTTTGACCGCATCAGCAAAAGCAATTTTCAGCTCAGTCGCCACATTCACTTTGCATACACCAAGCTCAATACAACGGCGAACCATCTCATCTGGCACACCAGAGGCACCGTGTAAAACCAATGGAATGTCGACCACCGAACGGATTTTTTCCAAACGGGCGAAATCGAGTTTTGGCTCCGCTTTGTAGAGCCCGTGTGCGGTGCCAATCGCCACTGCCAACGAATCAATGCCAGTGCGACGAACAAACTCAGCGGCAGAGGCAGGATCCGTCATCAACGCATCGGCGCTGTCGACAATCAAATCGTCTTCTTGGCCGCCCAAGCGGCCCAGCTCAGCTTCGACACTGGCGTCAAAACGGTTACAGTACTGCACCACTGAGCGAACAATGTCGATGTTCTGGTCAAACGCATGGTGTGAACCATCAATCATCACCGAGCGAATGCCGTGCTCCACTTTGTTGCGGATGTCTTGCAAATCTTCATGGTGATCCAAATGCAGCACCAAAGGAATCGAATGCTTATGCGCGGCTTCTTTACAAATGCTGATCAAGTAATCGGTACCCGCGTAATCGTAAGTCCCTGGCGTGCCGGCTAAAATCACCGGCGATCCCATTTCCGATGCGGTTTCAACCACCACTTGCACCGTTTCAAGGTTATGAATATTGAAGGCAGGAACCGCATAGCCACCAAGTTGCGCGCGTTTTAACATTTCGCGAGAAGAAATCAGATACATAAAGCCTCCTGACGAGGGGAAACCACGGCGTCAAACACCAGACGGCCATTCACCCACGTTTTATCAATTGAGAAATCGGAACCTAAAGCCACCATTGAAGCGCGTTTGCCGACTTCTAATGTGCCTAGTTGATGTTGAATGCCTAACGATTTGGCGGGCGTGTGTGACGCCATCAACCACGCTTGCTCAAACGGCAAATTGAGCCAGCGTTGAATATTTTTTACCCCTTCAATCAGGGTTAATGTGCTGCCCGCGAGACCACCATCTTGAGTCGTGACCACGCCTTGTTTCATCTCCACCTGATATTCCCCCAAGGTGTATTGACCATCGGGCATGCCTGTAGCGCACATAGCATCGGTAATTAAGGTCATGCGTGAGCCACAGCAGCGGTGCGCGACTTCGATCGCTGCGGGATGCACATGATGACCATCGGCGATCATCTCGACATAGCACTCAGGGTGAAGTAACCCCGCCCCGACCACTCCGGGGTCGCGATGGTGTAGACCTCGCATGCCGTTGTAACAATGGACGATGCCCTTTGCGCCCGCGTCAATCGCGGCTATGACCTGTTGATAGCTGGCGTCGGTATGGCCCAGCATGACGCTAATGCCTTGGCTGGCTAAGTAGCGAATCGCCGCCGTAGCCCCCTCTTTTTCCGGCGCGAGTGCCACTTTCAACAGTTGGTTGTCGCTGTAGGAGATCCAGTTATCCAGCTCTTCCACCGCCAACTCACGGAACCATTGCGTTGGGTGTGCGCCTTTGTTCTTCTCGGTGAAATAAGGCCCTTCTAAATACGCACCGAGGATCTCGGCTCCCTCAACACCTTGCTGCTTGCTTTTCGCCACTTGCGCTAGTGCCGCGCGAATCTTGGCCACTGGCGCGGTGACCGTGGTGGCCACAAAAGCGGTGACACCTAAGCTGGCGAAGTATCGCGACATGGTGTTTAAACTGGCATGTGTTGCGTCCATCACATCGCACCCTTGACTGCCATGGACATGACAGTCGATCAAGCCGGGCATTAGGCTCACAGCACCTAAATCGGTCACTGTGCGATGTTGTTGCGGGTCATATGCCGCTATCGCGCTGATGTTGCCTTGCGAATCCACACTGAGCACGGCGTCTTGCAACCAGTGATCACCGTGTAGAATTCGCTGAGCGCGATAGTGTTGTTGTTCAGATGCCATCTTCTTCTACCACTGCACTCGGTTGTGTGGCGGCTTGTTGCGCTTTCAGCGCCATTTCCGCGGCTAAAGAGGTGATGCCACGATGACCACATTCCACCGCCATCTCACGAAACGCGGTTAAGGTCAGTTCGTCGCGCTCAAGCAACATTTCGGCGGCCATTTGCATGTTGGTGCCCGTCACGACTTCGATATCATCGCGCTCTTGGCTCAGCAAGGAAGCGGTACGAAATGGTGTGCCGCCCAGTAAATCGGTAAGAAAAACAATGCCATCACCGCTGTCAATTTCCTCAATCGCTTGGCGCATAGCCACTTCCAACTGAGGTGTGGTCATCTGCTCTGGGAAATCGAGGAATCGAAACTGCTCTTGCTCGCCAATCACTTGTGCAATGGCTTGAGCGATGCCAGAGGCAAACCCGCCGTGACCCGATAAAATTACCGCTATCATATTTGGTTCCTTCTTGGGGCTGGCGCACCAGCCCCGTTTTTACTGCGTTATCTTTCGTTGTTATTGCGATGTATCTGCGCTTATAGGAAGCCCATAAAGCGACCCACGACACCCAATGTCACCGTGATGGCAATCAGTTTGAGTGGGCTCCAACCACGTTTCACCAATGCGTACATCGCCAAGGTGTAAAGCAGTGGTAAGAAGGCCGGCATTAGCTTGTCGATCACATCGGCTTGCAGTTTCACCACTGCGTCACCGGCGGTAATTTCTGCGGTGGTAGAGAGGCGAACATAAGTGGCCACCAGCGCACCAATCACCGTCATACCGACCACGGAAGCGGCATGCCCCACCTTCTTGGTGTTGGCTTTGATCATCGGAATCGCCGCCACACCCATGCGGTAGGCGTAGTGCGCCAAACCGAAGCGCAAACCAAAATGCACCACGTTAAACAAGACGAAGAAGAACACCGCACCCATGATGGAGCCTTGTAGCGCAAGGTCCGCGCCGATACCGCCACAAATCGGTAGCAGGGTTAACCAGAACATCGCATCGCCGATCCCGCCCATTGGCGCACCCACGGCAATTTTGGTGCTCTGGATACTGTTGATGTTTTGTTTTGAACGCTCCATCGCCAGTACGATGCCCATCACGAAGGTGACGAGGAATGGATGGGTGTTGAAGAAGCCCATGTGCCCTTGCATCGCTTTGGAGAGATCGGCCTTGTTGGTGTGAATTTTCTTCAACGCTGGCAACAAGCCGTAAAGCCAACCAGACGCTTGCATACGTTCAAAGTTGAACGAGGCTTGCAGTAACAAAGAGCGCCACGCCATGCGGTTGATGTCTGCTTTCGTCAACTCAGCGCCAATCTCTTTGTTCTCATATTCGTCCGCCGCCACGCCGGGAGCCGGTCTTACATCTGGATTAACGTTGTCCAGATCCATTTGTTTGATTACGTTAGATTCCATCTTCAAGATCCTCAGCAGGGGCAGTCACAGGAGTCGGTTCTGATTTGCGCATAAAGTCGATAATCGCCATGGCTGTGGCCGCAGAAGCGATCGCCAAGATAGGCAGCTCAAGCCAAGCGGCAGCAACGAAACCTAAGATGAAGTAAGGGATGTAGGCATTCTTCATCATGATTTTCATCAGTACCGCAAAACCGATAGCGGGCATGATGCCACCTGCCACACCCAGGCCATCAATCAGCTCTTTTGGTAGGGCAGAAACCATGGTGCCTGCGTGTTCCGCACCAAGATAGATAGGTAGAAACGCGCACAGGAAGTAGAAGGTGCCAAGCACAGCAAGCGCGAAGTAGTTAACACGCTCAATGCCATCGGTGTCGGCGTTTTGTGCGTATTCGTCACACTTCGACATCACGGCCGACATCGCAGAGAAGAGCAACGTGATGCCCATTTGCACCGCAACGGCGAACGGTACCGCCACGCCAACCGCCACGTTCGGTTCCACTTTGGTGGTGATGGCAAAAGTGGTGCCCACAATCGTACCGATGATCACGTTTGGTGGCTGAGCACCCGCTAAAGGCGCCAAGCCCATCCAGATCAGTTCTAGTGTACCGCCCACCAAAATACCGGTTTGCAGATCGCCCAAGATCAGACCAACGAGAGGACCCAAAACCACAGGTCGGTGGAAGTGAGTCAAGCCATTGAAGAGGTCAAGACCGGCCAAAAAGGCCAGTATGCCTAGCAACAATGCCTGTAAGAGTCCTATTTCCATGATAGATGTCCTTTTATCAGAGTAGAGTAAAGAGATCGGTTGCACTTTCTGTTGGGACGCCCTGAATAGAGCAGCGCACGCCTAGTGCTTTTAGTTGTTGAAAATCCGCCACGTCTTCGGCATCGACCGAAACCGTTTTAGAAATCTGTTTTTTACCGTCGGCGTAATGCATGTTGCCAACGTTGATGTTTTGGATCGGCACGCCTCCTTCCACCAACTGGCGAAAATCTTTCGGCGTACGGCACACCAACAAAATGCGTTGGCGATCGGCCGCTTTGTGGATGGTGTCGATGGTTTTCTGCACCGTCCAAAAACGGATGGCAATGCCATCGGCTAACACCATCTCCATCAGGTTCTGTTGAATGGTGTCTTGAGCAACGTCATCGTTCACCACCACCACGATATTGGCATCAGCGAACCCGACCCATTGCACGCCGACTTGGCCGTGGACTAAACGTTCATCAATACGACTGAGTACGATATTTGGCATGTTCAATTTCCTTATAGATTCGAGGTGAATGGTTGTGAACGATTGGTGTGAAACGGGTAAATGGTGACCCCTTGAACCACGCGGTTCACTTCCCCTGTCGGGCATGGGTTGTCAGGGCCAAAGCCAAGCTGGAGCGATTTTTCAAACGCCAACATTTGGCAAAATAGGATGTATGGGAAACAGAGCCAGCGGTCGCCAAGGCCGAGCTGCCCTAACTCGAAGACGTGTTCCTCACTCAACGGTTTTTCCGTTAAGGCCACGTGGCGCAGGGCTTGGTTGTCGCGGCGAATTTCGCGCAGCAGATCCAAGTCGTACTGGCGGGTGTAGTCATCACTGGACAGCAGTTGAACCACCAGCGCTTTGTCGTTAATGGTGAATTTTGGCCCATGGCGGAAACCCAGTGAGGAATCAAATGCGGTCATCACTTTGCCTGCGCTCAATTCGAGAGATTTGAGCGATGCTTCGCGCGCCAAACCCGCAAAACCGCCACTGCCAAGTACGATGAGCCTTTCATAAGGCAGCGTGGCCAGCTGTTTGAGCGCTTCTGGCCATTGCGTCAATTTGCTTTCGCACAACGCCGCCGTGGCGAAAATGGCCTCCGCTGAGAGTTCACCAAGCAGGGCGAACGTCGACATCAACATGCAGCTAAAGCTCGATGTCATGGCAAAGCTCTTGTCATTTGAGCCCTCAGGCATCAACACACACAACGCATTGCTGGCTTGCTGGGCATAGCGAGAGAGTGCGCCTTCGCCATTGCAGGTCAAAAACAGGTGGTAAGCCTCGTCGACTAACTGATCAACCAGCTCAACGGCCGCCACGCTCTCTGGGCTGTTACCAGAGCGTGCATAAGACACCAGTAACGTCGGGCGAGTGGGATCCAAATATTGTTCAGGGTTGGAAACCAAATCCGTCGTTGGGATCGACGCCACTTGAAAACGCAGATCAGCCTGAATAAACGGCAGCGCCGCATCCCCGACGAACGCAGACGTGCCCGCGCCCGTCAAAATAATGCGTAGATCCTGGCGTGCCAGCAGCGGCGTAAGAAACGTTTCAATGTTTGGCGCTTGCAGCTGCAGAATCTCCGCCAAGGCACGCCAAAGCGCGGGCTGATGGCTGATCTCTTGCGCGGTATGAATGCCGTTGTGCGCTTCAAGCCAAGTGGATGAATAGCTTAAAAAAGTCGTCATTAGATGGTCTCCTTGCATACCGCTGCATTGTGGTAGCACGCGTCGGAATAGAGCTGCGTGACCTCCATAATTTTGTGAATGATGATGTCAGCGGGATGGTTACAAATCTGGTTCTGGGCAATGGCTCTTGCCTGCGCTGGCAAATATTGACTCAGCAGCGTTGTTGGCAGAGGCTGGGAAATAAGGTGTGTAAACATCGCTTGTTGCGCCGCTTGCACCGCTGGGTGTGTCCAGTAGTAGCGAATGCGGTCGCTCAAGCTGTAATTGCAATCAAGAAACTGTTGATGGCCTTGGCTTTGATAATGAGAACGCCAATAGTTGGGCTGCTCATGCATCACTTGTTCAATGGTGTCACGTAGGTGTGAGGCTTGATGAACACCCAGCCACTCTTTTTCAGCGCGATCGAGCGCAAATAGCGCTTCACGCAACGCAAACGTTAATGCTGGGCCCACTTTCAAAATCGCAAAGTGATCACGAACAAGCTCATGATAAGCCGCCGGATTTTGGTAATCGGTTGAGTGCGCTTCAAACACCAAATGCGGCTGAGAGTCGATCAGGTGGCTCAGGGCTTGTGCTTGATCACTTTGATAGTGATGCACATGGTGGTGATCAAACTCCACCCCTGGCTGCACCACCAAACCAATCACGCGAGGCCACACGTAACCCAACCCTAAATCACTGAACGCTTGGTGATGCGCGTCCAGCGTCGCCAAAGCTTGCTCTGGTTTGGTCACTTGCAACTCATGTTCTTGCAGCGATTCCAACGCGCCGCCCGGAGTTGGCACTTCCGTCCCCACGACATACAAAGGCGCTTCGCCACCACGCGCTTGCCATGCTTGCTCAGCAACTAAACAGAGCTGCGCAGCGCGCTCGGCCATCACTTGCTCACTGAGGGGAATGGCATCGCCTTCACACGCCATGGAGCAATCGAGATGAATTTTGTTAAAACCCGCCATCACGTAATCGTGAATCAGTTGCGCGGAGTACTCCATCGCTTGTCTTGCAGGTAGATGCTGCCAACAGTTTGGGCCAAGGTGGTCTCCCCCCAGCACCAAACGCGTTTTCGGAAAATTCAAACGCTCCGCTAAGGTCATTACGTAGTCGGCAAACACTTGTGGTGTCATCCCGGTGTAGCCGCCAAACTGGTTTACTTGGTTTGAGGTTGCTTCAATCAGCACCAACTGACCATCACGCGCCGCTTGTTTTATCGCCGCTTCCAACACCAAAGGATGCGCGGAACACACCGAGTAAATTCCCTTCGCGTGGCCTTGTTTGTGTTGCTGAATTAAAGAAAGTAGCGTTTTCATGTTTGGTCCTAGTTCAACTTACGGTTTGGCGCCATTTGGTCGGCGAGAATCACTGCAACCCCCATCGCTAGAAGCGCTTCATGGGTGGCATGAGGAATGTGGCTGTCCGTCACCAGCACATCGATTTGGTTGGCAGCGCGGATCATGCAAAAGCTTTTGCGGCCAAATTTGCTCGAGTCGGTCACCGCAATCACTTGTCTCGCCACATCGCACATCGCGCGGTTCACTTGCGCTTCGTGGTTGTCCGGCGTGGTAATGCCCGCTTGCAAATCAAAGCCATCCACGCCTAAAAACAATTTGTCGAACAGGTAAGTGCGGATCTGCTGCTCGCCGTGATGGCCTGTCAGCGAGCAAGAAGCACGGCGCAAACTGCCGCCTATGACGTGCAGTTCCACGTTGTCGTTGTGACTCAGTTGGTAGGCGGTGTTGAGGGCGTTGGTCATCACCACCAATTTTTTCTGGGTAAGGTGCTGAGGCATCAAAGCGATGGTGGAGCCGGAGTCCAAAATGATCGCCTCGCCATCCCCAATCAGTTGCGCGGCGGCATAAGCAATCATCTGTTTGATATCGCGATTGATTTGATCTTTGCGATAAAGCGGCTGGTCGAAAGCAAAGTTGGGATTGAGGTTGGCACCACCATAACAGCGGAAAATGCATCCCTCTTTTTCCAAGAGATTGAGATCATGACGAATGGTGACCGCCGACACATTAAACGCCAAAGCAAAATCGTCGACTTTGCCACTGCCGTGTTGTCGGATGTGAGACATAATTCGTTGTCTACGCTCTGCACTGGTCATCACTTACTCGCCTTTCGTTACCTTTCATTTGCCATCAGAAAGCTTTCGCTCTCTTTTCGTTGTTATTAAAACAGGGCTAAAAAATGAAAAGTAAAAGGGAGATCACAGTGGATAACCTTTCGTTTTTAGATCAAAAAACCTTTCGTTTCACACGAAGTGAAAGGTTTTGCTTTCACTAAAACGGCAGAAAAACCCACCAAACGTAAGGAAAATAAGAAAAACGGAGAAATGAAAGTGAAAGAGAGAGGATTGGTCAAAATAGCGGCAGGATTTCACATCGAGACCTGCGTAAGATCACACTTTGTGAAATTGAGAGAAAAATAGACCTGCTTTACAGCAGGTCTACAAGGCGAACATCCACCCCCATTTCGGTGAGTTCTCGGTGGTAATCTTCGGGGATGCCACTGTCGGTGATCAGCATGTCCAGTTGCTCTGGGCGCGCAATGAGACAAAAACTTTGCCGATCAAATTTGCTTGAATCGGTAACCGCAATAACCATTTGTGCAGCCTCAACCATTCTGCGGTTAATGCTGGCTTCGCCAGAATGCGGCGTTGTCACCCCCGCCAGTTTGTCAAAACCATCAACCCCTAAGAACAGTTTGTTGAAGCGAAATTGCCCCAGCAATGCCTCACCCGATTCGCCATGCAAGGAATAGGAGTTTTTGCGCATTAAACCGCCCGTGACAATCACTTCGATGTTGTCACGGTTAGCTAAGTGGTAGGCAATGTTGATGGCATTGGTCATCACTTTTAGGTGCTGTTTTTCCGTTAAATGGAAAGCGATTTGCTCCGTGGTTGAACCAGAATCCAAAATCAAGGTATCGCCATCTTCCACCAAAGAAGCGGCGTATTGGCCTAACAAGCTTTTGATGTCTTGATTGATCTGTTTTTTATCCTGAAGCGGCTTATCAAAGGCGAATTGGGCGTTGATCATCGCCCCACCATAGCAGCGCGTAACACAACCTTTTTTCTCTAGGATATTGAGATCATTACGAATCGTCACTTCAGAAACCTGATACTTCGCCGCAAAGTCGTTCACCGAACCACTTTGATGTTGCTGAATATGTTTAAGAATCGCGTCGCGGCGCTCGTTGGATGTCATACGTTTCATTTGGCAATTTTGTAAATATGGCCGCAGTTTAGCAGTTGTTGGTCATGGTCAAAAGAATGCATACCATCTGGGTTTGCGTTCAGTCACTTTTTGCTGCACTTTGTATCACCAAACAATAAATGCCCTACTCACATCGGCCACCGCACCATGTAGAAACCCCTTTGGCGTGGCCAACAGCAGAGGCCACATTTTCTGTGAACTTTCCAAACTGTTTTTACGCACGCTTGGAACAGCTCAAGCAAGTAGCATTGAATCCACTCCTTTTAACTCCAAAAGTAAAAACGCCCACCGAAGTGAGCGTCTTTGATATTCGAGTGTGTTTGGCTTAGCCAATCATGCGTTCGCTGCTTGCAACAATTTCATTCAACGCAATGGTTTGAGCGCGTTTAAAGAAGTTAAAATCGGTCGCTGTTGCACTGGTGTACGCACCCATGGTACGGCCAATCACCAAATCGCCATTGTTCAGTTTTGGCAGCAGAATATTTTCTGCAATCACATCCACGCTGTCGCACGTTGGGCCAGAAAGCACACTTGGGATCAGCTCGCCACCTTGTTTGATGGTGGTGAGCGGATAACGTGCATCATCAAACATCAAACCACTGAACGAGCCATAAATACCGTCATCCAAGTAGTACCAGATTTGCCCTTCACGCTCTGCTTGACCCATCACTGAAGCCACACTGGTCACCGCAGGTGCACAGATAAAGCGACCCGGTTCAGCCAAAACGTGGACCGTTTCTGGCAACAAGCTTAGCGCTTCATTAATTGGCGCGCAGAACTGATCAATCGGCATCACTTGCTGAGTGTAGTTCACAGGGAAGCCACCACCAATATCGAGTGTGCTCAACGCTGGTAAGCCGCGTTCAACCACCTGTTCCATCACATGACGACAAGTGTGGATCGCTTCAACATACTTGTTTGGGTTAGTGGTTTGTGAGCCCACATGGAACGACAAACCTTTGATGCGAATATTCCACTCTTTCGCCGTTTCGATGATCACTAATGCCTGCTCTGGTGAACAACCAAACTTCTTCGACAAATCGGCAAACGCTTCAGAGTTGCGGAAGCTCAAACGCACCAGCAATTCCACTTCATCGCGATAGGCTTTGAATTTCTCTAGCTCATTCAAGTTATCCACCACAAACACGTTGCAGCCGTAAGCCAGTGCATCGCGGATGTCGGCATCACGCTTGATTGGGTGGGTATGGATAGTGAGTTCTGCTGGCACGCCTTCAGAGGCAACCAACTCAACTTCACCTGTTGTGGCAAGGTCAAAACTGGCACCTTCCGCCAACAAAGTACGCACCACTACAGGGTGTGGCAGCGGTTTTAATGCGTAGTGCAGGGTCACATTTGGCAGAGCGTTTTTCAAAGCGCGGTACTGCTGACGAATCACATCGCAGTCCAATAACAATAGTGGCGCACCAAATTGCTCAACCGACGCTTCGATCAACTGGATTTCTTCTGCGCTTAGCACTGGTGAAGTTAGTGAATGAATATCAAAAATAGATTGTGAATGTGCCATAGCAAACCTCCAAAGTAATGGGGCACTTTTCATACATAAGAGATGAGTGGGTATGAAAAGTGGAGCGTCAATAAAAGCGCTGGTGCGCCGTCAAAGTCACTCTTGGATAGTTGCTCTATCGCCTTGCCACATAAACAGCTGTGATGTACTCGGATTGGCTATCATCAAGAAGCGATGCGATAGTAAGGTCATAATTTACTCAGCGCAATAAAAAATGCCCTGAGAAAGGTAACAATTTTTTGTTGTCAGGATTACATCTTGCAATGGATAAATATTTATATAATTTGCTTATATATTTAATTTGGCGTGTTTAGAGGAATTGAAGTGGCCCACCAACTTTAGAAATAGGTTTTGTGCTCACCGAACATCACTTGAGCCAAACGGACGAATGGGTAAAAATCAACGTTTCAGCAGCGCACAAGATGGCACCTAACGAGATGACGATGGATCTAAACTTACTGAAAACCTTTGATGTGGTGATGAAAACGCGCAGCGTAAACGAAGCGGCAGAGACGCTTGGCATTACCGCACCAGCGGTCAGCCACGCCCTGAATCGCTTGCGCGAGCAGTACCAAGATCCGCTCTTTATTCGCCAAGGTCGGGGCATTACGCCAACGAATTTTGCTATTGAGCTGCATGCTGAAATCCAAGAGCCACTTAGCCTGCTGCTTAACGGCGCGAAATCCCGTCAGCAGTTTAATCCTGACACCAGCCATCGCACTTTTCGTCTCTCCAGTCATAAAGACATTGATTTAATGCTGCTGCCTCCCTTGATCGATCATCTCACGCAGCACGCTCCAAACGTCAAGCTCTGTGCCGATGTCGAACATTTAGACGAGCGCGATCGCCAAGCGGATTTGCGTACCCGCAAAGTGGACATGATTCTCGCCACAGTACCGTTTGATGAACACGGTTATCACAACGAGTTGTTGTTCGAACTGCCTCTGGTGATGGTGTGCCGACAAGATCATCCACGCATTCAAAACACCATCACTCATCAACAGTTTTTTGCCGAGCAGCACTTATTGTGGGAAACCAAAAGGCAAAACCAGGACATCGTGGACTCACTGGCGCTGGAGCCACAACCACAGAGAAACATCGCCTATAAAACGGGTTCCAGCTGCAACGCCATCATGATGGCAGCACAAACCGATTGGATCTGCGTTACTGGCCAATGGCATGCCGATTTGATGGCCAAAGCGCACCAGCTGCAGGTAATGCCGCTGCCCTTTAAGCTAAATAAGTTGCCTATCTACATGACATGGCACCATAGCCAACAACAAGATTCAGGACATCAATGGCTTAAGAGCGCCCTGATGCAAGTAACCGCGACATTTCGTTAACGAAATTGAAGGCTAAAGCCAAAATGGATTAAATAAAACTAAATTTACTTTTCAGGTTTAGTCTATCGATTGTTTAATCCGCACTCATTAATCTCTCCTTAACGACGGTCGCTCAACGCGCCGCTATAAGAGAGAGATAAACAATGAAACTTAAAAAATCGATTGTATCGCTAGCGATTATCGCCACTCTATCCCCAGCCCTGACGTTCGCAGCCGCAACCAGCAGCGAGCCTAAACAAGCGTCTTCATTCACCATCGAGAAAAATAACCAACTCAAAAGCTACCTCGACTTCGCCAATCAAAGTGATTTTGAAGATGCCTCGCGCGGCTACATTGCCACGTGGCCAGAAAAAACCATCAAAGACGCCAAAGGCAATGTGATTTGGGACTTCAGCAAATACGACTTTGTTGAACAAGAGAAGAACATTCAAACCGTCAACCCTTCACTGCTGCGCCAAGCAAAACTGAACAACATCGATGGCCTGTTTAAAGTGAAAGAGGGCATTTACCAAGTGCGCGGTTTTGATCTCTCAGTGATGACCTTTATCCGTGGTGACAAAGGTTGGGTCGTGATCGACCCACTCATTTCACCAGAAACCGCAGCGGCTGGCCTGAAATTGCTGCGTGACAAAGTGGAAGATGCGCCGGTAACAGGGGTGATTTTCACCCACTCACACGTTGACCACTTTGGTGGCATCCTTGGCATCACCAGCCAAGAAGAGATTGATGCTGGTAAAGTCGATATTCTTGCACCAGAGGGCTTTTTCTCTCACTCGATTGCCGAGAACTTAATGGCAGGCAACACCATGTCGCGTCGCGCTTCTTACATGTATGGCAACTTGCTTGAAGCAAGTAGCCAGGGGCAAGTGGACGGCGGTTTGGGTAAAACCACCTCATCCGGTGCGCCAGGCATCGTGAAACCAACGCACATTGCCAATATCACCGGGCAAAAAATGGCGGTCGATGGCGTGGAACTGGAAGTGATCATGGCGCAGGAATCCGAAGCTCCCTCGGAATTTATGTTCTACTTCCCACAATACAAAACCATGATGGCGGCGGAAGTGATGACGCATACCATCCACAACATCTCGACACTGCGTGGGGCGAAAACGCGTGATGCATCTTCTTGGGCTGAGTACGTTGACCAAGCGCTAAAAACCTATGGTGATAAGGCCGATACCATGATCGCCTCTCACCACTGGCCAACCTTTGGCAAAGAGAAGATCCAAACTCAGCTTGAGAAAACCCGCGACATGTACAAGTTTGTCCATGACCAGACTCTGCGTCTTGCCAATAAAGGCTATACGCCAAATGAGATTTCAGCAGAAATTACCCTGCCAGATTCGCTGGGCAAAGAGTGGTACAACCGCGGTTACTACGGCACGGTATCGCACAATGCTCGCGCGACGTACGACTTCTACTTTGGTGCATGGTGGGATGGCAACCCAGCGAACTTGAACCCGCTGACACCAAGTGAACAAGGCGCAAAATACGTTGAAGCGATGGGCGGGGAAGAGAAAGTGATAGAACTGGCTGAGCAAGCAGTGAAAAACGGTGAATACCGCTGGGCGGTGACACTGCTTAACAACGTGACCTTCTCCAACCCAGACAATATGGACGCACGCTACTTAGAAGCGGACGCGATGGAGCAGCTGGGTTATCAGGCAGAATCTGGCCCTTGGCGTAACTACTACCTTGGTGGCGCGAAAGAGCTGCGCCAAGGCATCAAACCAGTCGCAACGCCAGACACGGCCGCGATTGCCAAGAACATGCCGTTTGATCAGTTCATGAAGTACCTCGGCGTGACGGTAAAACCTGACGCGGCGAATGGCCTCAATATCAAAGTGAACATCAATGTCAAAGGCGATGGTCAATACTCGATGGAACTGAGCAATTCGGTATTGAAATCCTACTCTGGCACGCAGTTCGAAAAGGCCGATTTAACCATCACCTTAACCCGCCAAGCGTTTGAGAAAATGCTGACCAAGCAAGCGACACTGCAAGATCAGGTCAAAGCAGGCTCATTCAAGGTCTCTGACCAGGCACAGTTCCAAACGCTGATGTCGGTCTTTGATAAGTTCGACATGTGGTTCGGTGTGGTAACACCATAAAGGTATCCCCACCATACCGACAAAGCCCGCGAGTCACATCGCGGGCTTTTTGCATCGAAATCCGCCATGTTGGAGGCAGCTAGGCGACACCATCACTTTCTTTATCATCATCACCAAAATTGCCGATCGCAAAACGCCGCCACACACGTCACCGGCCCTTTTAAAACAGGCAGTGCTTCACCCGTTAGCGACTGTGCTTGCCAGCCGTGAGGAAATTGCAACGAATACGGCGCAGCAATGGTTTGGGTATCGACGGGAACAAAACCAGCCTTGTGATAAAAATTCGGATCCCCATACGTGACGGCAACTTCAACGCCTTGCGCTTTTATCTCCTGCAAGCCGAAAGCAATTAATGCTTGTCCAATCCCTTGACCATGATAAGAAGTGGCCACGGCAACCGGAGCCATCACAAACACAGGCGTACCACAGGGGTAATGCAAGCGAGTAAACAAAATCGCGCCCACAAGGTCTTCACCCTCCGATGCGATATAGATAAAAAGATCGTCGTTGTGCGTTTGCTCGATCAAATCCGACGCCAGTTGGCCAATCAACTGCCCTTCAGCTTCTCCTTCCGAATCGGTAAAGGTTTGACAAAAAAGTGTTTTTATCGCTTCAATCGCGCTCTTATCTGCTAAGGTATAGTGCATCGGGAGATCCTGTGTCACAACAAACGTGCCGTCATTATAGCGGATTTCCCATCCCAAATTGGGACTCTGCACACCATACTGACAGTGATTGTCAGTGGGTTGTGACATCCTCAGCCCTCAATCACCTACTGGAGAAAATCGATGTCCAACATTGTCTACATTGCCACCAGCTTAGATGGCTATATCGCAGGACCAAACAACGATATGGACTGGCTGCATCAAGTACCCAATCCAGATGGTTCGGACTTTGGCTTTGCCGATTTTATGGCCAATATTGATGCGTTGGTGATGGGCCGAAACACCTTTGAAATGGTGCTCAGTTTTGGCGTGGAATGGCCTTACAATAAGCCAGTTTTTGTGCTGAGTAATACCTTGAAAAGTGTGCCAGAAGGCTATCAAGACAAAGTATTTTTGGTGCAAGGGGCGTTGCCAACAGTGGTTGAACAGTTACATCAACAGGGCTATCAACGCCTTTATATCGATGGCGGAAAAACGGTGCAAAGCTTTTTGGCCGAGGATTTGATTGATGAGATGATCATCACCACCATTCCTGTACTGTTAGGTGCTGGCATTCCACTGTTTGGCAGCTTACCAAAAACGTTGAATTTTAAGCATATTCATGCGCAGCGCTTAGCGGATTACATGGTGAAAAATCACTATGTGAGAGTGCATTAAATAATACACAAAAAAGTCAGCAAGAAGAATTGATGCAAAAGGTAATCTACCCTACGATGGGCGCGTTAAAAACACCAATAAGGATATTCGACTTTGGAACCACAAGGAGATGACAATAAGGCGTTATTTGCTGTACCGGAAAACCAGCGTAGCAGAACATCAGATGTCATCGTTGAGCTGATTAAACAAGCTCAATCTCCCGGAATTACCTTGAGAAGCTTAACCGATCGATTGGGTGACCGAACCTTCGGTATGTTACTCATGCTCATCGCATTATTTAATGTCCTTCCGCTCGTTTCGATTATTGGCGGAATCTTGATAGCAACACTCGGGTTACAGATGATTTTGGGACGGAGAAAAGCTTGGCTACCAAGTGTCATTTTGGATAGAGAGCTGCCCAACGATAAAGTACAAGCCATTCTTCGAACGTTCGAGCCCAAGGTGCGTAAACTCGAGCAGTATATCTACCCTCGAATTCAGTACATGGAAGCGCCAGTTGTCGACCAAGTGAACGGTTGTATTATTCTGCTACTCGGTTTGCTGATATCGCTCCCTTTCCCATTTACCAACATCGCGCCGGCATTTGTGGTGATGATCATGGGGCTGGGTTTGATGGAACGTGACGGTTTATTGCAAATTGGCTCATTCTTACTGGGGATGCTGTCCATCGGTGGCATTGGCTATTTTTTGATCCTTTCTTAATGTAAAGAGAGGACTGCTTTCAGTCCTCTCTTGCTGCCTATAAGGTCAAAACCAAGCGCAACGCTTATAGCGTTTCTTCAATCGCTTCTTGATATTCACTTGCTTTGGCGATCTCTTTCTCGTTCATTTTTCCTTTCACTTCTTTGATCGCCTTTTCAGCATCATCATAACCATTGTCATAAGCGATGTTGTACCAAGCCAATGCTTTGACATAATTACGCTCCACACCACGCCCTTTAAAGTGGAAAGAACCAATCATAAACTGGCTGTACTCCTCACCCCATTCCGCTGCATATTGGAAATACTCCAGCGCTTTTTTGTAGTCTGCCGATTTAATTCCACAAATTCGCATGTAACTAGGCTCGGAGTAGATCTTACCCATGATCTGATAGGCCTTTGATTCGTCATCAAGTTCAATGGCATGCTCAAATAGCGTAATGGCTTTTTGGCAATCACGTGCCACACCTTCACCTTGCAAGTAACTGACGCCAAGATTAAAAGTCGCCAATGCATGTCCCTTTTCAGCGGCGCTCGCGAACCAATGGTTCGCCTGCTTAAAATCTTGCTCAATGCCTAAGCCGTCATTGTATGAAAAAGCCAGTTGAAACATCGCATCTTCATCGCCTTTCTGCGCGGATGCAAGGTAGTATTCGTTGCCTTTTTTCTGATCCTGTTCAACACCTTCACCATCAAAGTACATCACACCCAAGTAGTAAAGCGCGATGGCATCGCCTTTCTCGGCCAGTTTTTGATAGAGCGGTAGAGCCTGTTGATATGCTTCCTCATGGTAATAGTGCTCCGCCAAAGTACTCAGTGCCTCTAGGTTATCGAGATCGGCGGACTGCTTGAGATAAAGCAACCCTTGGTCAACGTTTTCTTGCATCATCGATTCGTCGATGAGGATTTCAGACGCTTGGAAAAGCAGTTGTGCATCTTTAGACGTTTCTGCTTGCTTTAACACCGCTAACGTTTCTTCGTCAAAATCCTCGTAAGTAAGATCATACGCGTGAGAAACACTGGAAAGAAGAAGGGGAAGCGTAGCCAACCACGCGGTACAACGACGTGTCATAGTTAATAAGTCCATTATGATTGTATTAAGAACTCGCATTGTAGCGGTTTGGTGAATACCAAACCGAGCACTTATTCCTACGATTGCTTAGGACGTGACATTCTGCACACTTTATCGTCACCCTGCGTACAAGAGAACGTGAAAGAAATCGGGGCGATGTACGGTCTGATTGAAAGAATAAACAAAGGAGGCGTTATGCTGACATGGCAAGATATCATCACCTTCACCCACCAAGGAAATCCTCAGCCTGATACCGTCGTGAGAAAAAGCGATGCGCAGTGGCGTGAACAACTTGGCCAAGCGCAGTACTACGTGATGAGGCAACATGGTACTGAGCGTCCTTTTTCTAACCAAATGTGCGAACTGTTTGAACCGGGTTTGTACCGCTGTGCAGGTTGCCAAAACCTGCTGTTTGATTCGGGCAGCAAGTTCGATTCAAGAACCGGTTGGCCATCGTTCGCTCAGCCGATGAAAAGCAATGCGATTTCCTACCATCTGGATGACACCTTGGCCAGACCAAGAATCGAGGTGCGCTGCAACCAATGCGAATCGCACCTTGGACACGTATTTCCCGATGGGCCGGCACCATCAGGGCTTCGCTATTGTGTGAATGCCGTTTCAATTGAAAAAGTAAATCAGGAGGCATCATGACCACGCAACTTGCGACCTTTGGCGGTGGCTGCTTTTGGTGTACCGAGGCGATGTTTTCTCAGCTAAAAGGCGTACTGGATGTGAAAAGTGGCTACAGTGGTGGCCATGTTAAACACCCTTGTTACCGCGAAGTGTGCAGTGGAAAAACGGGCCACGCCGAAGTGATTCAAGTGAGTTTCGATCCTGAAATAATCCGCTATGAAGCGCTGTTGCTGGTTCATCTCACCACACACAACCCCACCACGCTCAATCGCCAAGGGGCGGATCGCGGCACGCAATATCGCAGCATCATTTTGGCGCATGATGAGGAGCAAAAACGTATCGCACAGCAAGTGATTGCTGAGGTCGCGCCTTATTTTGATCAGCCAATCGTGACAGAGGTGGTGGATTTCGAACAGTTTTACCAAGCAGAAACTCACCATCAAAATTACTACAGCGATAACCCTGAAAAGCAATACTGCGCGGTGGTGATTGAACCGAAGTTACGCCGCTTGAGAGAACGCTATGCCGATCTCCTCGGCTAGTTTCCGTGTCGCAAGCCGCCTTGGTGCCGAGCGCAAGGCGGCTTTTTCCTTCGTGCAAAGTGGCTCTATTGCGTTCAGCAAGCAGAGAGCTTGAACAGAGCGCTGGCTCTGTCTACAATGGCGCACTTTTTAGCGATTTCAGGTTAAAGAACATGAACGATACAACTGCAAAACCAGCACTTCCAGACCGTCTATCGGGCAACGCACGTAGCCCATTCTTCGTAAAAGAGTGCTTTGATCACCAAATCGGTATCCGTTTTAACGGCAAAGAGCGTAACGACGTTGAAGAATACTGTGTTAGCGAAGGTTGGATCAAAATCGCTTCTCCAAAAGCGAAAGACCGCTACGGCAACCCAATGCTGATCCAACTGAAAGGCACGGTTGAAGCGTACTACGTGTAAGCTATACGTTTAAGTTATACGTTTAAGTTATACGTTTAAAGCGAACGCCTCAGTTCCAATGCAAAAGCCCAAGTGGAGAGACTTCTCAACTTGGGCTTTTCTATTTGTGGTTCAAAAACAACTTGTCGATCCAAAATAACGTCTGCCGCTGCGGGCGAATCAAGGTTCACGCCAGCCATTGCCAATGTTAGAATTCACTACTATTTCATTTGGTAATAAAAGGAACTGTGATGAACCCGATTCTAGCAATGTTGAAAGAGAACAATATCAGCGACGAACAAATCAACGAGCTATTTCAAACCCTAACGCAGAACCCACTGGCCGCCATGGCGACCATCGCGCAACTCGGCTTACCTCAAGAGCAACTGCAAATGCTGATGGCACAAGTGATGCAAAATCCGGCACTGATTAAAGAAGCCGTGGAAGAACTTGGGCTCGATTTCTCTAAAGTGGAAGAGGCGAAAGCGAAACTGCAACAGCCTCAATAAACCGCCACTGTTAGACCATCACTGTTCAGGCTGCTGAGTAATAGAAAGCGGCCTGAAACAGCCGCTTTATGCCCTACCCCAGAGTCGATGTTATTCCGAAAGGCTCTCTTCTCCTTCAACCATATCGGCAGCGGATTCTGTCACACTGACGCTTGATGTCGCCAATGGCGTCGCCGCGGAACATTGACATTCCTGACCTTTGGCTTTGCTGTTTTTATGGGGTGCATACCAATCTTTTAGCCCGTTTTCTAAGCGCGTTGCCGCCGCTTTCGGTGCCATCTTACCGAGCAACACTGCCTGGCTCACTTCCGCCAATTCATCTCCCAACTTAGGCTGACCACGCGACAGAATTTGCGTAGCCACACGTATGGTGGAATCACATTGGTCACGCCACTCCATCATTTCGCGCGCCGCAGGATTACTCACCTCAAAGAAGTGGTTTGACAGCGAGAAAAAGCCCGGCAAAGAGTTGGTATAAAGTTCTGCAAACTGTGACGTAGTCAGCCATTGCAAAAAGGCCATCGCCGCTTGCGGATTTTTACTGGCCGGATTCATCCCCATGCCGATGTCGGTATGATCAGTGAAAAAACAGCCATCACCCTGATTGGCTACCGGTGGCGGCATCACGCCAAAGTCGAGTTTGTCGGTAAAAGGGGCGATCTCCCACGAACCTGCAACATAAAACGCCGCCTTGCCAGATGTAAACAGATCATTGGTTGCACCATAATCTCGGTTTTCCCCACCCGTACCTAAGTAGCGACGCCAACGCGCCAGCTCTTCAAATACCTGCACGTACTGCCCATCATCTAAACGTTCTTGGCCATTAATCAGCGCCAAGCGACCATCTTCGCCTTTCCAGTAATTGGGCCCGATGTTTTGAAAACCCAACTCGGACGAAACCCAACTCTCGCTGCCACTCATCGCCAAAGGTACATAGCGCCCATCGGCTTTCACTGTATCGAGGACAGAGAAAAATTGGTCACGCGTTTTTGGCACACTCAAACCAAGCTGACTGAAAATCTGCTTGTTGTAGAAGAAACCGTGAATCACCGATGCCATTGGCACACAAAAAGTTTGCGCGCCGGAATCGGTTTGCCAAGGTGCTTGCGCAAAGCTTGGGAAGTTTTCCATCCCCGCCATTTCGGTAATCTCGGCCAGATGCCCCGCTTTAAAAAGCGCGAGAGAATCATCAAACGGGCGACAAGTAATTAAATCCCCCGCTTTGCCTGCTTTGAGGTTTTCCCACAATGTCGGCATGTAGTTGACGTTTTTCACCGGACGAAAAATAACTTTGATGCCCGGATGCGAGGCTTCAAACGCTGGAATAATTTTCTGCTCCCACAGCGCTTTGTCGTCCGCTCGCCAACTTTCAATCACCAACTCACTCGCCATGACTTGACTACACACTAGGAGACCCAGCGCTCCAATCCACTTGTTGATCATACGCCCTCCTAAACCTTGAAATGTGCGATCAGTTGTTGCTGTTTGGCCGCTAAATCTGCCAACA
This sequence comes from Vibrio sp. 03_296, assembly GCF_002265885.1. Classification (NCBI taxonomy): domain Bacteria; kingdom Pseudomonadati; phylum Pseudomonadota; class Gammaproteobacteria; order Vibrionales; family Vibrionaceae; genus Vibrio; species Vibrio sp. 03_296. The sequence continues at coordinate 13,826 of NZ_NPKW01000078.1, read as the reverse complement.
CTTCACTGCTGCTGGCCGATTCTCTCGCTTCACGCTCTGTCTCGTGCGCCACTTCTGAAATGCCCGTCACGTGGTGTGCAACGCTCTGGCTCACAATGATCTGCTCTTGCGCGGCATGCGCCACTTGATCGGCCATCTCTTTGATCGCACTCATTCGCTCGGCGATCGATTGCAGCGCCGTATCCATCTCTCGCGTTTGCTCCACACAAGTTCGCGTTTGATCTTGGCTGCGCCCCATCACCTCAACCACTTCCTTACTGGACTGCTGAAGGTTCTCAATCATTTTCTGGATCTCTTCGGTTGAGGTCTGCGTGCGTGTCGCGAGGGCGCGAACTTCATCAGCCACCACCGCAAAACCGCGTCCTGCATCCCCTGCGCGCGCCGCTTCTATCGCCGCGTTAAGTGCCAGCAAGTTGGTTTGTTCGGCGATACCACGAATCACATCCAAAATGCTGCCAATGTTGTTACTGAACTCACCTAACTTGTGCGTAATACCCACCGCAGATTCCATGTCATGAGCCAATTGCTCAGTGATTTTGCGCGTGTTGGCCACTTTCTGACGGCCACTTTTCGCTTCCGCATCGGCGCGGTCCACTTCATCCTTCGCCCCATCGGTGGAGCGGGCCACCTCCGTTGCGCTCACCTCTAGCTCGGTAATCGCCGCAGCCACTTGATCTGTCTGGCTTTTCTGCTCTTGAACTCGAGCCATGGCACGCTCACTGATTTCGGCCGAGCGGCTCGCTTCATCCACTAAATGACGAGAACCCGCGGTAATTTGCGACAGCAATTCGCCTGTTTTGTCCGCCAACATATCGATGGAGCGTGAAAGCTCACCAAACTCACAACCCGTTTGATAATTTATGCGCCGCGTCATGTCCCCTTTGGCCATGTAGGCGAGTTCTTTGTTGATCTTCTGTAGTGGGTTTTTGATGCTCATTGCGGTGGTATAGCCGATGATCAAGGCCACGGCGGCAGAAATCGCCGAAACCGCCATGATCCAGAAGTTCGCGCTGCTCACCGCTTCATCCGCCACCATTCGGCTTCGCTCCGCAATGGTGCCCGCCGCTCTCGCCATCTCATCCAGTTTTGCCAAACTATTGGAAAGGCTGTTATCCACTTGCTGGTTTTGAATCACGAGATCATTTTCCAGTTGCTGAGCTCGGCGCATGGTTTCAAGCAGACCTTGCTTACCCAGCGCCAACTCTTGCAAGCGATTGAGGTTGGCTACATAACGCGCTTTAACATCTTCTGGCACTAATACGCGCTCAAGGCGTTTGCGCGCCATTTCAATATCTTTACTCAGTACCTTTTCCAACTCATTGAGATCGGTTTTAGCGTCGGCACGGCGGATGTTTTTTAGATCCCGCGCAATCCCAGAGGTGATCAGCTCCGCTTTATTGCGCATGGATCGCTGGCTAGAGCTCTGTTGCAAAAGCAAATCTGCAGCCCATTGATAGGTATCTTCAAGTCGAATAAAGGCAATTTCGAGCTCACGACGTTTGACTAAGGCATCCACCCACTCGCCATGTTTCGCCAGTACCTTATCCGAATCGGCGTAAAACTGATTGGTTGCCTGCAACACTTGCTGGAACTGTGCTTGGCTCTCTGATGCTGAGGTGAACTGATTCATCTCTTGGCTTAACTCACGAAAGCGTGCTTGCTGCGCTTTAAAACGGCTAGAAAACTGTGGTAACTCTGCTGCCTCCTCGCTGGCTCGATACTCCAACACCCAGCGGTTACTCTCTTGCAGTGCTTCCTTCAACCCCGCGACCGCCACCACCAAGGGTGTCGCGCGATCAGAAACTTCAGACAAACCGTCATTAATCCCTTGAATTTTAAGGGTACTGATAACCCCCAACAGGATGAGCAAAAGGAGCATTAACACGAATCCAGCGGTGATCCGCTGCACGATAGATAAGCTCATGAACATATCCTTACTGATGCATGAAAAGATAAATTAAACATAGTTGTGATTTGCCAAACCGGTGGGAAGAAGATCAAGATTTGTGATATTTGAGAGTGTTGGTAAGAGAAGGACGTGGACTAGCTCTTCAGATGATTTGTTTATTTTATACTGACAATGATCAACACGCTTCATGATCAGACGGTAGCCATCATTGCTCCACAAGAAAGCAAGTTATGCAATTTTACGCTGACGAAAAATCCGCCTATTCAAAAAAATCATTCATAGACAATAAAAAGCGAAGCGAATTTTCTCTCGTATTTTAGTTATTAAATCCACGTTCATAACATCATTCAACGTTAGCTTTTTCTAATTTTCAAACCTGAGAAAAACACAGATATATATGCCAGCTCAATCATATTTATCTTGCTGATGATAACCATTCGCATAATAATCATAAGGTCATGTTTTAATGGCATTTTTTAAGTGAGATTAATAAAGAAAATGAAAAAATATTTAAGCTTGTTAATGACAATAACATTGTCATTCGCATTATCGGGCTGTAATGGTTCTTCTGATTCTTCATCAGAGTTAGCAGAAAGTTACGATGGTGTTTATAAAGATAAAAACGGGGACTCGCTTTTTTATAGCTCGAATGAAGATGCGATCTATTTATATAGACCACCACAACGATACAAGGATGGTTATATAAGCAGCTCAAATCGTAGCATTGTGGTCGACAACAGTTTAATTGGTCCTTATATAGATACGAACCATTTCGTGAAATCGGAACTTGGCGACTACTATCATTACCAAAACTCCACCGTTCAGTTGCATTTTTCAAAGGATAATGTGTCCGCGCTAGTCAAAGATGAGGGTGACAGAACACTTGTTGACACCACGTACACCAAACTGCCAACACTCGCTGATTTTGATCTGATGTATCAAAGCTATGCAGATTGGGAACGTATGAGACTCATTTTCTCCAGCGATGATCGCATGTTTGCTCAACTAGACTTTATGCTGACATGCCAATTAAATGCTGATGTAAAGAGGATGTCGAACTTCTATCGTGTCTCTAATGGTGCAATAACCTGCAATGATCCAAACGATCCACGTATCGACTCAAATATGCACGGCGTCATCTATAAGGTGGCGGAAGACAGCCGAGCCGTCGTCATTGTGCAAGGAAAACGTTGGACATATCGTACAACTTTCCAAACCGTTTATTAATCGAAAAGGGGCATCAGCCCCTTTTCATGTTCTTATCTTTACCCTGTCTTTCACACCAAGCACAAATTACTCATCACGCAGCAAAGCTTTTGCGAGTAAAGAAAGCGCTGCCGAAAGTAACACAATGTCTTTGAGCAAGAATTGTCCCGGCACAACGGAAATGGCAGGGAATCCACCTAGGCTCGCTTCAGCAATTGGGGCAGTAAACAAGAAGCTGGTTGTCACAGCAAAGGTCAATGTTGCGCTGGCGGCTCCAAGTATCGCAAAACCACGATGAACTGGAGCCAACAGTAGCGCAACCGCTGTCGCCACTTCTACAAAACCAATGAGGTTTGATGCGCCTTGCAAGCTAAACACGCTATACAACCAGCTAGTCAATGGGCTTGAAGCCACTAAACCTTCAATAGCGCCAGCTTCGTAGCTGGTGAACTTCATCGCCCCTATCCATGCAAGTACGATAACGATGGAAAAGCGCACAGCTTGATCTGCAAACTGGTTGAGTGAATGGGCAAATTCGCTGCGATTTTGATGAGTATTGATGAGCGTTGACATAATGTTCTCCTTTCAATTCTGATTTTTATTCAATAGGTAATGATTTAGTGACGGATTGCTTGGCTACGTAGAATCTTCTCAAATCGGCCTTTTCGGATTGCAGTGATAAGGTCTTGATTCCCGCCAACATGCACATCGCCGACAAAAATTTGTGGCACCGTTCTGCGTTGGCTGCGATTTAGCATCTCGTTAAACAGTGCTTGGTCATCGCTGACTTCGATTTCTCGATAAACCAACCCCATGCTCGCCAAGGTCTGTTTGGCTGCTTTGCAGTGTGGGCAGTAGCTTTTGGTGTAGATTTCAATCTTTGGCATGGTCTTGCTCCCGTGTGTTTCGCTATGGGTTTAATTTAGCGCTTGCCACTCGTACTATCTATGCACAATAATCTTGAATTAATACATCGATCGTATATTCATAGGAGGCAGTACATGGAAGTGATGAGCGATATTCTTCGAGCAATACGCGTTGTCGGCAGTGTGTATTTTTGCAGTCAGGTCGAAGCGCCGTGGACCAAAACCTTCAACGATTTGGATCACGCCAGCTTTCACATGATCCGTCGTGGTGCTTGTTGGGCCAATGTGGATGGGCGTATCGAACAGCTAAACGCGGGCGATCTTATTTTTCTCGGCCCCGGACAAAATCACCTTCTCTCCAGTCAATCACCTGAAAAAGGGAAATCCGATTTAACCGAATCGACACTGCTTTTATGTGGTTCCTTTAGCTTTACACGCACAGCGACCACACCGCTGCTGGATGTATTTCCGCGCGTCACCATCGTTCGTGATCAAGATTTGGCGAAATACCCTTGGCTACGCAGCACCTTTGACCAATTAAGTTCAGAGTATCTTTCCCAAGGGCCAGGTTCAGAGCTTATCGTCAATAAGCTCACCGAAATCATTTTGGTCGAACTGATTCGGATTAATTTTGGACGTGAGCAAACCAGTCCCTTTTTGGAAGCACTCAACGACAAACGCATCTCTCGAGCTCTGCAACTTCTCCATGACCATCCGGAAACTGGCTGGACATTGGAAACCGTCGCCAATCAAATTGGTATGTCACGCGCGGCATTTGCCAATCGCTTTTCAAGCTTGGTCGGTAAACCCATGTTTGAGTATTTAACCAACCTGAGAATGCAAAAAGCGCAAGAATTACTAGTCGAATCCTTGTTACCGATTGACGAGATTGCCGAACAAGTGGGGTACGAATCTGAGCGAGCATTCACACTGACGTTTAAAAAACACACCGGCACCACACCCAAGCGTTTTCGGGCTCAGTAATTCAGACAAAAAAAGCCCTCGCATAGGCGAGGGCTCAGAGCTCACAAAGTCACCTTTTTATTCTAGACGCTCCAAACGGTAGTACATATCTGGAAAATCGTTGGTTTCCTTAATGGTATAGACATAGCCACGATCCGAGATAAACGCGTAGATTGGCTCTTCGTCTATCACTTTATCGATACTGCTGTCGATAGTACGAGCCGTCTTAGGGAAGGTTTTTTCTACCGTCATGCTGCCTGTATCAAACTTTCGCACCGTATAGCTTGGGTAGGAATCTGCCAAGATCGTCACCGTTTCGTTTTGAGCGGTAGAACTGACATAAGAATACTCCGTACCATAATTCCCAGGAGTGGCCATCAGAGGTAAGCGTCCTGCGTAACGCATATCTTCTTCCGGATTATTGGATAAGGTAAAAATGCTACCAGTTGAGGTATACAGCTTTGTGCCATCGTAAGAGAACCAGAAATTCCCCCCTATGTCGTAATCACCGTGATATGGCGAATCACTAGGATAGTCGAGACCACGCTCTTCATTGATGTTGGTGCGGCTAATGTCTTGTGGTGAAAACGCGGTTGAAGTGAAGTAAATGCCGTGTCCACTCGGGTGCAACTCAAAGACTGACATACTGCGTAACATAGAATCTTGCAGAAACGTCTCGTGTGAACTCTCTAGGTTAAAGCGCGAATATTTAGAGAAGCCATCATGGCGATCGACAAGATAAACGAGATCGTTCTTCACCACTGCTATCGGATTAGCGACGCTGGTGTTGTGAACGGTGATCAAAGGCGTTGCCGCATAGTCTGGGTTGTAATCAATCTGAGTGACCTGATAGTCGTGCGCGACGATTATACGGCCTTGCGTTGATACCAAATCGACAGCCAAATCTTTAGGCTCACTGGTCAGTGGGTATTTGAATGTCGTATTTGAGGCAATGTCATATACGTACACTGCGTTTGTGGGTGAATCAGACACCATGACAATGATATCTAGCCCAGGAACATGTTTCGCTTCTCGCACTTTAAATGGCAACTCTTGAGATTCATTGACCGCAGCAGGGCTATCTGCGGCAAACACCGGAGGCGTCACTTGATAGTTCATCGGGATGGTTAGCGGGCTGCCTTTAATTGGGTATTGGCAATCTGCATCGTAACAGGCGTCGACGGTCAAACTGCCGCTATGGCTACCCACCCCCAAAGACGTTGGCAAACGAACATCGGCGGTTAAACGATAAACATTGCTACCGAGATCTTCCATTGCAACGTGGCTCGCGACTTTGTAATCATTTTGATTTCGTAAGGTGATGAGATCAGCATTCTGCCCCGTCAACTGCGTAAAAAACGTCACTGGCGTGTTATCCAATACCGTTTCATTCAACCTCGCGCTTTTATCAAAATTTTGAGGTGAAACCGAAGAAAGTGAAATCTGCTCATCCAAGGGATTCGCGTAATTCACATTGACCTTGATTGGAGAACCCGCAACATGCTGATTACAGTAATAATCATAGCAAAACGCTAAGCTGACTTGGCTCGTGTTGTCACCCTCTTTAAACAGGTAACCTGGGTAAAATTCAAGCGTATAGTAACCCGCTTGCTCTGTGACAAATTGAAGTTCCGCGTTGCGTAATAATCCCCCCGTATCCTCCATCACACCAAAGAAAATTTGGCTACCATCGGTTACCACACCCCGAGAATCAATATCGACGGTCGCATAGGTGTATTTCATGCTGTTCCCTTCAACATGAACTGAAGGTGTTGTGGTAAACACGCGTAGTGAATTGCCAGCGTCAGAACCGCCTCCTCCTCCACCGCAACCAACCAATGTCAAAGCGATCAATGACGCCAACGTCGTTCTATACATAATCCTGATATCCTATCCAACTAAATCCAGAAAAATTATATTTAACTTAGTTAAACCGTCAGATAGATAAACGTGGAAAATACGACTTACTTAAAACTAATAACTCTTTGATATTTCAATATGTAACTGAATATTTAATCTCAAATTCACGACCGCACGGCGAGCACTTTACACCCACTTGTTAACCTGTTCGAATAGACGACGTACGAAGCAAGAATGAGCAAAATCGAGCACACAAACGTAAAATTAAATGAGCTTTCACTCACTTATTTCATAAGTCGTTACATAACTTGGCACATTAACGCTTTACATCTGGAGTTGGGGAAGGAACACTGCCCCTCAACGTAAAATCGTAGCCGATAACATAGAGTCAGAAAAATATGAGTAACACGACGGCGAAAAAATCGAATCCCCTTGTCGAGATCCTTTTTAACGTATTTGTCCCTTCATTCATCTTGATGAAATTCAGCGGAGAAGAACACCTAGGAACAGCACTTGCCCTTGTGGTCGCCTTGTTGTTTCCCATTGTTTACGGTGGCATGGACCTGATCCGTAACAAAAAATTCAACTTCATCTCCGCCCTTGGCTTTGTCAGTGTATTGCTGACTGGCGGCATCGGTTTGCTGGAACTGGATACAAAATGGCTCGCCCTAAAAGAAGCGTTGATCCCAGGTTTGATCGGCTTAGCGGTATTTGGCTCGACCTTTACACGCTACCCGTTAATGCAGAAGATGGTGCTCAACGACACCGTATTGAACCTTGATTTGATCACCCAGCGTCTCAAAGAAAGAGGCAAAACAGACGCCTTCGAGCGCTGTTTAATGTCGTCCAACTACCTGTTCGCCAGTACCTTTGCTTTTTCTTCTGTGATGAACTATTTCCTTGCCACTTGGATTGTCACCAGCCCGGCAGGCACCGTGGAATTCAATGAGGAACTCGGTAAGCTGACCTTATACAGCTACCCTGTGATTGCCATTCCGAGCATGTTGATGATGTTTGGTATTTTTTATTACGTTTGGCGCCAGATTCGCTCTATGACATCACTGGAAACCGAGCAAATTTTTCATACGAAATGATCTGTAAGTGGGATTGTTTACTGAACCTAACGGGATGGTGGCACCCAATGCCTCATCCACGGGCTAAACGCGTAAAACGCGGTAAACAATCTCCAGTTCTCACCCAATTCATCACGCCAACTGCCCATTTAGCCACTCAATAAACGCCGCGTTTTTTGGTCTGTGTTGTTGGCCGTTCAAACAAATTAAGTCGTATCCTCTCCCTGCGTTGACGCGTTCAAAAGGCGCGACCAGTTCTCCCTTTTCCAAACTGGTTTGCACCAAAGACGCCCGCGCCATTGCGATGCCCATGCTGTTTTTGGCGGCAATCATCGCCATATCGGCATGGTTAAAAAGGTAGGTTTTCTCCATCACATTAAGCGATTTCAGCTCAGGGTTGCTTTGGCTTGCTAACCAGCTCTGCCATTCATGATTTGGCTCATTTGCTTCTAACGATTCAGTGCAATGGATAAAGGTCACGGTCTCAAATTGGCTGGCACTACTCACGCCATTGGAGAAATGTGTTTGATTGTATTCAGGGCTACAAACTGGCATCAACGCTTCATCAAATAGCCTTTGATGATGGAAACCCGGATGCTCGCTGTCACTGTAGTAAATCGCAATATCAACGGGCTCATGTAAGAAATCTAATCGGCTTGCCTTTACTCGAAGCTTGATATTGAGAGAAGGATACAAACGCTGAAATTCCACCATACGCGGCAGTAACCAACTCTGTGCAAACGTGGGGGCCACGCCAATGTAAAGCTCACCACGCAACTCGTTGAATTTGATGTCTTCAAGCTCAGAGAAAATCACCTCAAACGATTGGTTAAGCGCGTGCAGTAATCGCTCACCTTCTTTGGTCAATTCCAATCGCCGAGTCATGCGCACAAACAAGCTGAACCCCAATTGTTCTTCCAGTGACTTAATGCGTTGGCTCACTGCCCCTTGGGTAATAAACAACTCCTCAGCGGCTTTGGTAAAACTGAGGCACTTACCAGCAACGGCGAAGGTGTACATGTTAGAGAGCATCTGCTGTTTTCTGTCCATCGTGGCACTCAACATAAATTAGAAAGGCTAATGCATAGCAAGTTTTAATTGGTTTGTATAGCGAATCACGATGCTTTTAAATCAAGCTGTCTTATCCATAACGAGAAACAGCACGATGAAAAAGAATCTAAAAATTACCATTATTGGCGCAGGCTCCAGTTACACGCCTGAGCTTATCGAAGGTCTTATCAAGCGCAATCATGAACTGCCTATCGGCGAGTTGTGGTTGGTCGATATTGAAGATGGCAAAGAGAAAGTCAGCATCATTGGCGATTTAACGCGCCGAATGTTGGCGAAAAACAACCTGTCTCATATTGATGTTCACGTCACGCTGGATCGCAAACCCGCATTAAAAGACGCCGATTTTGTCTGTTCTCAATTTCGCGCGGGTTGTTTGGAAGGTCGTATCCGCGATGAACGCATCTCGCTTAAATACGGCATGATCGGTCAGGAAACCAACGGGTTAGGCGGTTTTGCTAATGCCTGTCGCACCATTCCTATTGCGTTGGAAATCTGTAAAGAGATGGAAGAATTGTGTCCTGACGCTTGGCTGTTGAACTTTACCAATCCATCGGGCATGGTGACCGAAGCGATTCTCAAACACACCAACGTAAAAGCGGTCGGTTTGTGCAACGTGCCAGTGATCATGCAAAAAGGCATCGCGCAAATGCTGGGGGCTGACGAGCAAGACTTTGTATTGCAAGTCGCGGGTTTGAACCACTTTATCTGGGCGCGTCAGATCCTGCATGAAGGTCGCGATAAGCTGCAAGAGGTAGTCGAAGCGATCTTATCGGGCAACGATCCTCTCGTTCCGCAAAACATTCCGCCATTCGAATGGCCACAAGAGCTGCTGCGCAATATGGGGATGATTCCATGCGCATACCTTCGCTATTACTACACTAGTGAAGACATCATGAAGCAGGAAATTGAAGAAGCGAACGGTGAAGGCACTCGCGGCGAAGTGGTCAAAGCGATGGAGAAACGTCTGTTCGATATCTACCGCAACCCAGAGCTTAACGAGAAACCAAAAGAACTCGAAAAGCGCGGTGGCCAATATTACTCAGAAGCGGCCTGTGAGCTGATGAGCTCTATCTACAATGACAAGCGCACCATCATGCACGTGAACACTCGCAACAACGGCGCGATTGCTGGCTTGCCGGACGACTGCACTGTGGAAGTCAGCTGTATGATCACTAAATCAGGGCCCGTTGCTTTGAATGTTGCACCGTTCCCAACAGATACACTGCGCCTGATTCAATTGATGAAGGATTTTGAATCGCTCACTGTCGAAGCCGCGGTCACTGGCAACCGCAATGCCGCGCACCGAGCGTTGATTCTGAACCCACTGGTCACAACAGGAACGATTCTAGAGCAGGCATTGGAAGAAACAATTCAAGCGAACCTCGATTACATGCCGCAGTTTCGTTAATCCTAACTAAAATGCAAAAGGGAGGGCGAGAGCCATCCCTTTTTGTGTTCACATGGTTAGAATAATCTTGCCACTCTGCGCTAGTGATTTTTCTTCAATTTGTTCAATCGCAGTTTGAAATGCTTCTAACGGTAAGTAGTGTGCAACTGCGAGCTTTATATCATTGGCCATAAAGTGTTTTAACATTTCAGCGAATACCGTCTTTCTCCCGCCTTTGCCTACCGATTCTTCCCAATACCGCAAAAAGAAGGTGCTAAAGTCGATGTTGTTGGTCTTCATGGACTCAAAAAACACTGGCGTATAAGGCGCTAACGATAACGTCCCGTAGTTGATGTATTGGCCATTTTCTTTCAAAGTACGAATGAGATCCGTGCCAGCCTCACCGCCTATCGCATCCAAAGCGACCGTTGGTTGTGGCAGTTTGCGCATTTGCAGTTGCGCGTGTAAGTCTTGTTTTGCATCCAACACTGGAATCGTATCGTACGGATACTCTTCTGGCTTTGAAGTCACAGCAATCAGTGTAAAACCCAGTGAATGGGCGAGCTGGGCAAATATCTTACCGATCGCTGACCCTGCCGCATTGATGATCACCACATCATCTTTGTTCAACTTAGCCACTTTAGTGGTGATAACCCACGCGGTTAGCGCGTTGATGTACAACTGGCAGGCATAGCCGTTATCCAAACTTTCAGGCAGCGGAAAAAGATTCTCGGGCGAAGCATCGATGTAGTATTGCCAAGTACCACTCATCGCTACCAGCACTTTTTGCCCAACTTGAAAGCCAGTGTGACCGACAGCACTGACTTCCACCACACGCCCAACCGCTTCAAATCCCGGCACACGAGGTGGTACGTGAACGCGGCGGTATTGCCCAACACCATGAATGGAAAGCAAGTCACTTGGGTTAATATTGGTGGCTTCCAGTCGCACCCGAACCTTACCCAGAGCAAGCGGTTTGAGGGGCTCTTTTTCCAACGACAGCGACGTTTTGGGTTGACCAAAACAGAATTGGTTCACTCGAGTATTTATCGTTGGCGCCATTGTTATTCATACCATGTAATTGAAATTAAAAAGGAAGTTTCGCGACTTCTTCTCAAACGCATTGAGTTAAGTCGACGCTCTGTATTTCTACCTGCGCGATGCGCCGTTCACTCTAAACTGCTGTGGCGTCATATCAAAATAGGCTTTAAATGCCTTGATGTAGGAAGAGTCATTTTGATAACCCACTTGATCGGCAATGCTTTGAATAGAGAGTTCTTCATCTAACAAGGAGAGCGAATAGATCAGCCGAATTTGCTGTCGCCATAGCTGAAACGATGTGTTGAACTCTTTGGCAAACAAGCGCGACAACGTTCGCTCGGATGCGCCGACTTTTTCACCCCACTCTTTTAACGACCAATCCAATGCTGGCGTGTCGGTCAGCGCTTCAAATATCAGCTTTAAGCGCCGATCTTCTGGCAGCAACAACTGAAATGTCTGCACGTTGTCTTTCATGATTTGGTCATGCAGCACCGCAAGCAAGCGCGACACTTCCCCATCATTCACAAACCCTTCGCATTGGCGGCGAATTTCCTGTAGCAGCTCATTTAAAAACGGCGTTAGCGTAATGGTTCGCACTTGATGCTGATACTCGGTTCCAAAAGCCGGATTGAGGTAGATACCAACAAACGTGGTATGACTTAGCGCGATAGATTCATGTTGAACACCCGCAGGCACAAACAGTGCAGAGGTATGGGGTACAAGGTGCTGATAGTGATCGGTTTGGGTTTGCAAAAGCCCTTTGAGCGGGAAAATGACTTGATGCCAAGTGTGTTGATGCAGCGCATCAATGTAACCTTTTGGCATGTCGATGTTTTTAACCAGCGCAGGAGAATGAGGATTCGCGGCCATCATCTCATTAGACGTCATCACACCGGTGTGAGAATCGATTTGGCGGGTTGGCATCATTAACTGTCCTTACATCCCTACTCTGACACAAGTGCACTAGGCTATCATGCTCGGCAAAGTGAATGAAGCAGTGAGGAGCGACGTATGCGATATCAAGTTGAAATATCCAAAGAAAACCAACTCTTATTCAAAGTCGATATTGATAACATCAACCCAGCCAAGTGCGAAAAATTGCTCGAAACCGTATTGGCTAAGTTTCCAAAAGCCGAAGGTTATCAACGCCATGTGTTGGTTTCTGATAGCGAAACACGCTACTTAAAAAGCACAGAAAAGCGCATTGAAGTACTGGCAGCGATTCCGGTATTTGCCTCATTGGGCGAGCGTTAACCTTGGTTTTTCTGACCAATCCATTTCACGCAATAAGGGAAGAATATGAATAAGTTAGGCGTCGTTAACAGCGTATTAGCAGGAAAAACCGTTGCCTTTGCACATGGCACGAAAAGTGCGATTAACAAACAGGTTATGTCACAGCGTCTACACGCAACTGAACTGGGTTTCACCAATGACGAGCAAGGCGATCCTCACTTTCATGGCGGCATTCAAAAAGCCCTTCATATTTACCCAAGCGAACACTACCCAGTTTGGCAGCAAGAACTGGGTAACAAAGCGATTTTCCAATCTGCTGGTGCGTTTGGGGAGAACCTCAGCTCCAGCGGTGTGACAGAAGCGTTCATTTGCTTGAAAGATAAAATCCGCATCGGCACAACCTTGCTAGAAGTGTCGCAAGGGCGCATGCCTTGTTGGAAACTCAACGTACGCTTTGAGCAAAACGACATGGCGAGAAGGCTGCAAGACTCGCTTCGAACGGGTTGGTATTTCCGAGTGTTAGAAGAAGGCGATATCGGCGCAGGTGACGAGATCATTCTGTGTGAAAGGCCTTATCCAGATTGGTCTCTAGCTCGCATCATGAGCGCGGTGTTTACTGGCTGCCTGGATAAAAATGAGCTTAGCCAACTGGCAGAACTGCCATTGGTTGAATCTTGGGGCAAACTTGTCGAACGCCGCCTAGAAACCGGCAAAGTCGAAGATTGGGAAATGCGCTTAGTTGGCCCAACGGCCTAGCCAACTCGATAAACAGCAGGATGAAGGCTCGAAGCAAGCGAGCCTTTATTAATAGGGGGATAGTAAGATGGCAAAACGTTTTTGGATAATTACGTGTTGAACGAAGCCGCTCCGCGGCAGAAACGAATAAGCACCAACAATCATACTCTTTAGTAACACCATCATGTCGGTGGTGTGTTACTGGAGAGAACACTATGACCCCGTCTGAAAAAGAGCGCTTTGACGCCTTATATCAACAACACCTCACCCAACTTAAACTTCAAGGTAAGCGAGCCAAAACCATCTCTGCATACTCTCTTGCTGTACGACGTATCACTGAGTACTTTGATCGGTGCCCTGATACCTTGACCATTGAAGACCTGCGACGATATTTCAGCCAACTGATTGGTCAGGTCTCCTGGAGCACGATTAAACTTGACCGCTGTGGGCTTCAATTCTTCTACAAACATACGCTCAACAAG
>NZ_NPKW01000779.1:0-570 GCF_002265885.1 Vibrio sp. 03_296 | reverse complement strand
GTGGAAAACGAAAGCGAAAAACTGCTTAACCGCTTTGCTCGTACCGTGCAATAACCCCTTTGCCGTCGGCTCTCTGGAGCCAGCGGCATTTTTTATTTCCGTTTTACATAGAGAATGACCGTGGAACGCCGACAACACTTTTCCCACACTCCACTCCCCTATCTGCTGCTTGCGCCGCAGATCGTGATCATCGGGGTGTTCTTTATCTACCCTGCCGCACAAGCCATTTACCTCTCGTTTATGTTGGAAGACCCATGGGGCCTCTCTTCCACTTTTGTTTGGTTTGAAAACTATCAACTGCTGTTCACGTCGAGCGACTATTTGGAATCCTTAGGCTTTACCTTGCTGTTTCCCTGTTAGTTTCGTTTCTTTCACTCGCGCTCGCGTTGTTGTTGTTGGCGGTGAAAGCAGACAACATCATTCATGGCCAAGGTCCTTATCGCATCACCTTAACATGGGTTTACGCTGTCGCACCTGCCGTCGCAGGGATCATTGGCGGATTTCTGTTTAACCCTCATATTGGCGTATTAACGGATCTGTTGCGAGCGTCTTGGTTGGCAGTTTAGTTTT
>NZ_NPKW01000778.1:0-918 GCF_002265885.1 Vibrio sp. 03_296 | reverse complement strand
GAAAATCATCCGTGGCCTAAAAGACGTTAACATCGTTGGTATGGATGTGGTGGAAGTCTCTCCTCCATACGATCAAAGCGATTTGACGGCACTGGCTGGCGCAACCATCGCGCTAGAGCTGATGTACGCTTGGGCAGCAAATAAAGAGTTTGAATCAGAGTTCTAAGCGAAGACTTTGAAGCAAGACCACCAAATCCGATAAACTCTGTTTTATGCGGTATTTTTTTATGCTTACTTTCCATGTTCCCCACTAACGACCCTAAGGCTATTCTACCTCCTCCTCAGCCCCTCTCTTTGTTATCTCAAACCAAGGAATCATTAATGAACGGATCGTTAAATAAAAATAATCATTAGTTTTCTAATGCAAAAGATAGATTTTTATCTTGCTTAAGATCACATTTTCAGATTGATCACAATGCCATCAACGACTAATATCTCGCGCCGTAAATCCCTATAAAACTCATTATTTGGCAGTCTTTACCGATCTGTCATGGTCTTTTTCGTTTTTAATTTAGCCGGAGAATTTGCGCAGATGTCCGCGTCATTTCCATTAGCCAAGCTTACCTTTTTGATCGCTATTTTGACCGCTGTGGTCAAAGTGACTCAACCATGTACAGTGCCATCAATCGGACACATGGCCAGTGAGTTTTTGGTATCGCCTGCTGCACTGCAGGCTGTCATGGCGTGCTATTTGATCCCTTACGGATTATCGCAATTTGTCTATGGTCCACTGTCGGATCGCCTTGGCCGTAAGCCGATCATCATCGCCGGTCTATTGATTTACATTGCCGGCACTATGCTGTCACTGTTTGCGCACGAGTACACTTGGTTCCTTGTCGGTAGCTTCGTCAGCATTGGGTATCGGTTGTGGTGGTGCGATGTCTCGTACCCTGACTCGTGACTGCTTTGAAGGCGCAG
>NZ_NPKW01000777.1:0-732 GCF_002265885.1 Vibrio sp. 03_296 | reverse complement strand
TATGATCCTGATATTCATGGATTGTCGACATGCCAGAAATGGATGGCTATGAGGCGACTCACTATTTACGAGAGCAAGGGCTGGCGACGCCCATTGTGGCGCTTACTGCCGGTACGACATTGGAAGAGTCGAGAGAAGTGCTTAGTGAGTGGGATGAATGATATTCTCACCAAGCCTTACACCGCTGATGATGTTGAACGAATGATGTTAAAGTGGCTGACAGTGAAACCTAACCGGTAACAAGAAAAGAGCAATGCGTGAAGTCGGCGTCAAGGGGCCAAAGTGCGTGTTCACTGCGCACTAACAATAGCTTATTCAAAAAGAGAGGAGATCATTGATCTCCTCTCTTTTATCTTTCATTTGACTTACTGCAGGATTGGCAGAATCTTAGACAGTTTATCTAACGTCTCTTGATACTCCGCATCGCATTGACTGTCTGCTACCACGCCGCCCCCAGCCCAAGCGAACAACTTACCTTGTTCCGCTACTAAGGTACGAATTGTAATGCTGGTATCCATGCGACCATGGCGACTGATGTAACCGATACTGCCGCAATAGGCGGAACGTCGATGAGGCTCAAGCTTCTCAATTGATTCCATTGCGCGCACTTTCGGCGTCACCGGTAATCGAGCCTCCCGGGAAACACGCTCGCAGTAAGTCAGCGGCAGTATACTGCAGCTGCCAACTCAGCGCGAATCGTGCTGACTAAATGATGCACGGCGGGAAAGCTTT
>NZ_NPKW01000776.1:0-1224 GCF_002265885.1 Vibrio sp. 03_296 | reverse complement strand
CGGCTTAATCGTGGATGCATCGAGGTATCGACTAACTCAGGTTCTCCGATGGCCATAAGAAGTCGTTCAGCGGCATTCGCATAGGCACTTTTGTCATCTTTTACAAAGTGCAAGAAAGTCCTGTATCGACATCTCTTCATCTTTTGCAGCTTCATAGCGCGCTTGATAGTGGTCAAAAATACTCATGTCACATTCCCCTTCTTATTCGGTCTGCTCGACGAACGTTGGCAAATATCGTCCCTTCTCATTGATAAGCCTAGACGGGATTCTCAATTTTGCCCAATAAATTATGCATTTATTTAAGATAGGTGAGAGTTTGTTGCTTACTGTTCTGGCGGGTTTTTTCCTAATCAAAGAGTTTGAACCAAGGTGAGACAAGGAAAGTTAGATAATTGAAAGAATGGATATTGCTAACTTAGTATTGAAGTTTTTGTCGTGTAATKGGATTTTTTTGTCTTGAATACGCAAAAAAGGCTGACGCTGGTCAACCTTTCTATTTGAAATCAATCTGTTTGTCCGCGAAGCGTTAAACGCTAAGCTCTAAAACTAGGCATTAAAAATTTGGCGCAGTTCAGTCGCACATAAGTGGTATTGACCGAGGGCACTTTGCGCCAAGTCGCCAACATGCGGCGTATTTTCCAGCATCGGCATTTGGCTGTTGAAGTGGTGGTCGCCTTTATCGAATTGAGGGTAGAGACCTTCAGATTCGGTTAAGAATCGAACGTAGTGAACCAATTGTGCTTCAGAGGCAATATCAAAACCGAGGAACTGAAGGCGACGCTGATCAACCTGGTTAGATTCCTCCGCATCAAGCATACGGAAAGACTCTTGCATCGCATGGTACATTTCCATCACATCGATAATTTTTTTACAAAGTGCTTCAGTGATGCAGCCGTAATCTTTGTTCAACTCACGCATTTGCAGCTCATAGCCACGCTCAACGATGGTCTGAAACGCTGATATTTTTCTGCATTTTCAGGGTCGAGCTGAGACATCAACTTATACTGGTTGGATAGGATCAATCGTTTGTGCATCGATCATTTCCATGGTGACCTCACTATATATTCTCTAATTGTGTTGTTGACGTTAGGTTAGCGGAACATCACACGATGAAACATGATCTCAACACAGTTTTAATGGGAAAAATGGAAAATTTGTTTGTTGATCTGAGCACTATTTTCGGTAGTGGTTATAAATGTAATCACGGTCTGAAAAGACGCGTAG